>NZ_JBOEFX010000083.1:0-33667 GCF_050633125.1 Lewinella sp. | reverse complement strand
CCCTCTTTTGTTATATTTAGTGTCTGCTCGCCATCCTTTTCTATGTCTTCGATCGTAAATACAGGCATCCCGGCAGACTTTACCCAGATTTCACTCCAGCTTTTCAAATCCTCTTCGGTGCGCTCATCCAGGATATTGATCAAATCATCCCAACTGGCATTACCGTAGGCAAACCGGCGTAAATAAACACGCAGCCCATCTCGTAGCCCCACCACTCCCATTTGGTCTTCCAGTTGACGCATAACAACAGGGGCTTTCTGGTAGATAATTCTTCCGTAAAGCGTGCCCGCCTCGCGTAGGTTATCCAAAGGCTGCTGGATTGGATGACTCCCTCCTGATCGATCCTCTCCATAAGCAGAAGGCTGATGCCGTAACAAGAAATTAAGGTCGTGATTAACCGTTGGAAAGCCGGGATTTACAATCTTGGCTGCCATGAAGTTGGCAAAAACCTCTTTCAGCCATACGTCGGAAAACCATTCCATCGTCACCAAGTCGCCAAACCACATGTGGGCCGTTTCGTGGGCAATCAGGGAAGCTCTTCCAATCTGCTGGTTTTGTGTAGCATTTTCGTCTAGCATCAAGCTCGATTCCCGGTAGAATATAGCCCCTACGTGTTCCATTCCCCCGTACTGAAATCCAGGAATTAAAGCAAAGTCAAACTTCTCAAAAGGCAGAGGGATAGCCGTATACCGTTCCATCCATTCCAGTGCTTGCTGGTGCAGGCTAAATATTTCCGGCAGATTGCGCTGTACCTTCTCTGAGTCGCTCTCGCGGTAGAGCATTCGCATAGGCCTTCCGCCAATCGTAACCTCTTCTACCTGGAACCGTCCTGCTGTAAAAGCAAACAAATAAGTACTGATCGGGGCTGTTTCTTTAAAGGAAATTAATTTACGATCATTCTCCAATTTGGTTTCCAGGATAGCTCCATTGCCCAATGCTTCCCATTCTGCCGCTACATCAAGGGATAGTGTAAACTTAGCCTTCAGGTCTGGTTGATCAAAACAAGGAAACAAGGTGGAGGCACGATCTGGAACTAATAAGGTGTATAAAAAGTCCCCTTTTCTATTTAAACTGAGGTCGCCAGCAATAAAATCAATTTCTACCCTGTTTTCCCCTACTGCCAAAGATGTTCTTGGTAATATTAAATGCCCTTCTTGAAACTTACTCTGAGTAACTTCGCCATTGACCTGTACTTCCCCTATCTGATCAATTAGTGCTTTAAAATCCAGCTGAAGGTCATTCTCAATAGATTGCAACTCAAAGCTCGCAACCACCTTTGCGGGGATACTAGCTGTCTTGTTTTCAGGAATTTGAAAATGGAGATCGTAAGTAAGCTCCGAAATGTTTCCCTTGCGTTGTTTGGCCAAAGCCAAACTTACTCCTTCTTCAATTACGATTTCTGCCGGAGGCTGGTTACAACCTGTAATCATAGCAATGATGATTAAAAGTCCACACTTGATGATAAAATTGGTCATAGTCTATTTAGCATTGGTCAAATACTTAATCAAAGAAATTTAGGGTAAAAATAGTAAAAGCCACCCTGAAGTCAATCAGGATGGCTTTTACAAGAAAGCGTATTAGGCTTTATTAGTTCTTCATGAAGTAAGACTCAACAGTCCCTCCAGCTTGAACAGTTTCCAAACGTGCCTTAAACTCATTTGACATTGTGAAATCACTCTTACGAGCATAGATTTCTTTCAATGCAATTAAAGTATTGATATCACTTGGCTTCTGCTTTTCAACCGTAATGAAGAAAGGCAGAGCAGTTTCGAAAACCTCTGCTACTTCAGCTTGTAGTTCGTCATACTTGCGCTGTCCTTCTTTAGAGAAGTCATCCGCAAGTGTAGACAATTCCTGTGTCATGTTTGCGGCCTGGTTAAAGTAAAGAGCTCCGATGCTATAAGTTGCATCTGTGAAATTTGGATCTCTCTCCAGTGCCATACCGTAATACTTCAAAGACTCGGCGAAATAACCCGTTGCTGCTTCTTCGTTACCGGCCTTAGCTTCACGCTGATAAAGGTTATCATAAACATTACCCATCGTCGTGTATAGAGAAATGTTGTCCGGTTCTTTTTCCAATGCTGCTTCCAACTTGGTGATTAATACATCAAGTTTGTTGATGCGAAGGAAGTGATTGATTTCAGCAAAAAGGATAGAAACATCATCAGGAAAACGCTTACGGCCATCCTGTAGGTTAACATAAGCCTTTTCCATTACAGCAGTCTTCTCTTCTTCTGTAAGCTCGGAATCAGGGGCCAATGCATCGGCTGCTTCAATTTTATAAAGCGCTTCGTAAATCGCTGCTTTTTCTGCACCATTTTCCTTAAGTCTTGAAAACAATGGAGCTGCGGCAGCAATTTCATTAGCGTTCAATGCTGCTAAGCCAGTGATGTAAACCTGATCGTTAACGGCCTCTTCTGTCTCCAACATGCTATCCTCACCATTTTCGGTCAACAGTTCGTGAGCAGTTAGTACACCATTAAAGTTGTTGTATGCATTAGCGAATTCGCCTTTTTCATAGGCATAAATACCCATGTTATTTAGATTGGTCTGTACTGCCCGGACGCCCTTAAGCGCATCTTTGGTTTGGTACTTCTTCTCAGCCATAGACAATGCCTTCTGATAGGCATTAAAGGCTACCAATGCAGGGGTTTCTACCTGAGGTAACGCATCAAGAGAACCAACATTCAATTGCTGAACGCTAACAATCTGGTTAGCAATCGTGTTGTAAATATCTCCCTGAGATTGCCAGGTAGACGCATTGCCATTGGTTTCACTGGCGGCTACTGCGATAGTAATCATATCTACTGCTTCGTGCAGTTTATCCAAATTAGCCGTTTGGTCTAACTCGAAAGATTTCAAGGCATTTCCGGCTTTCTTTAAAGCCTTGGCAGGATCTTCCTGTGCTTGTACCGTAAAGGTCAGTGCTAGAAAAGTTAGACAGCCAAAAATTAGCTTCTTCATAGTCATTTTAAATTATTTGGTGATTTAAACCACCCTTATGACGGAGTAGTCAAGTTAAAGGCTCTTAATGAAATCTTAAAACTTTAGAGCCCAAAATTAATTTTATTCTTCTTCCTCGTTTTCTTCTTCACGAGCTACTACTGTAACGTCAGCAATTTCGTCTTTAGCATCCAGACGAATCACTTTTACGCCTTGAGTTGCACGCCCCATGACCCGAATATCATCAGCACGCATTCGGATAACAACACCAGATTTGCTGGTAATCATAAGGTCATTATCATCCTTTACGGCTTTGATTGTGACAACTGCACCTGTTTTCTTTGTAACACTCATGGTACGAACCCCTTTACCACCTCTGTTGGTTAGACGATATTCGTTGAAGTCAGAGCGTTTGCCCATTCCTTTTTCGGAAATAACCATAACAGAAATGTCCTGATCAGTAGCATCGATACAGATCATACCCACAACTTTATCAGACTCATCTGCCAAAGAAACACCCCGTACTCCGGCTGCGGTACGGCCCATTGGGCGTACTTTTGATTCTTCGAAGTGAATGGCATTTCCTGAACGTGTGGCAAGGAAAACGTGGCTATCGCCTGTTGTTAGTCGAGCTTCCAATAGTTGATCACCATCATTGATAGTGATGGCGTTGATACCTCCCACACGAGGGCGAGAATATGCTTCTACGAGGGTCTTCTTCACTACCCCATTCCTGGTACAGAACATAATGTAGTGGTTCTTCAGGAATTCCTCATCAGTCAGGTCTTTCACAATAATGTAAGCCTTGACACTATCTTCCTTAGGTATTGCCAGAATGTTCTGGATCACTCTACCGCCAGAATTTTTCGAAGCTTCTGGTATTTCGAATATACGAATCCAATGACAGCGTCCTTGCTCTGTAAACAGCATCAGGTAATTGTGATTGGTAGCACCAAACATGTGCTCGACAAAGTCAGTGTCACGGGTTCTGCTCCCTTGACTACCTCGCCCACCACGGCTCTGGATTTTGTACTCCGACATCGGCGTACGTTTGATATACCCCAGGTGGCTAATCGTTACAACTACTTCTTCATCTTTAATAAGATCTTCGATAGAAATATCGCCGGCTTCCAAGCTTATCTCTGAGCGGCGCTCATCACCATAACGCTCCTTAATATCGCGAAGCTCCTCCTTAATAATATCACGCTGCATCTCTTCACTGGCGAGAATAGCCCGCAAGTGATCGATCAGTGTCTTGATTTCGTTGTATTCGTCCTTGATTTTATCACGCTCAAGGCCCGTCAACTTCTGGAGGCGCATTTCCAAAATCGCTTTGGCCTGCTGTTCAGAAAGGACATTACCTTCGAGGACCACCAGTTCACCCGTTTGTGCTTCTTGCACCAGCTCTCCGAATTTCTTCCAGAAAGCATCCTTATCATCGATAAAATCTCCATTGATTAAGCCTTGCTTAGCTTCGTCAGGTGTAGGAGACCTACGAATTAAAGCAATAACTTCATCAAGATAGTCAAGCGCAATCAATAAACCTACGAGGATATGAGCTCGGCTTAACGCCTTATTTAGATCATATATCGTACGGCGAACAATAACCTCGATCCGGAACTTGATAAACTCAACGATGATGTCCTTCAGGTTCAAGACTACCGGACGGCCGTCAACTAACGCAATATTATTGACACCATAGCTGGTTTGTAGCGGCGTATACTTGTAAAGTTTACTCAACACTACGGATGCCATCGCATCTCGCTTAATTTCGATAACAATGCGTAGACCATCACGATCCGATTCGTCGCGTACATCACTGATCCCATCTACTCTATCGCCAACTAGTTCGGCGATTTTAGTAACCAAGGTTGCTTTATTAACCTGGTAAGGAATTTCAGAGATAATGATGGTTTCACGATCTCTGTCATCTGTGATAATTTCTGCTTTACCACGTACTACAACCCGTCCTCTGCCGGTATGGAAAGCATCTTTGATACCTTGGTAATCAAAAATGATCCCGCCGGTAGGAAAATCAGGTGCTTTGATGAAATTCATTAATTCATCAATGGTGATTTCCGGGTTTTCAATGGTTGCTACTACCCCATCAATGACTTCGGTGAGGTTATGAGGCAACATATTGGTAGCCATACCTACGGCAATACCCGAAGCTCCATTGATGAGCAGGTTGGGAATTCTTGCAGGCAAGACGGTTGGCTCTTTCAACGTATCATCGAAGTTGAAAGCAAAATCGACGGTATCTTTGCCAATATCTGCTAACAATTCATCGCTGATTCGGCGCAGGCGGGCCTCTGTATAACGCATTGCGGCCGGGCTATCGCCGTCCATGCTACCAAAGTTACCTTGTCCATCCACGAGTGGGTATCGCAAGGACCAATCCTGGGCCATCCTCACCATTGTATCGTAGACAGAAGAGTCACCGTGAGGGTGGTATTTACCCAAAACCTCCCCGACAATACGAGCAGATTTTTTATGAGATTTATTATAAGCCAGTCCCAAATCCGACATACCGTATAAAACACGGCGATGAACAGGTTTGAGGCCATCCCGAACATCGGGCAGGGCACGAGAAACAATCACCGACATAGAATAATCTATGTAGGCAGATTTCATCTGTTCCTCAATATTAACGGGGATAATTCGCTGATTAGAAGACATCTAGCGGTATAAAGATTTTTAATGAATACTTGCTGTACGTTTGCTCAAAATACCGGGCCAAATTACAGGTAAATGGCTTAGTTATAATAAGCGGACAAAGATAACAAATTATTGCCGATGAACGAAGCCTCGGACAAAGTGTTTATAGCAATGATAAAGTGATACGATCTTTACCAATTTCGGTTCTTCGATTTTGCTTTAGCTACTATATTTATTAGAAAAGTTAGTACTCGTTTGAACAATGAGCGCTTATCTTTGCGCACACAAAATGTGGAAATGAAAGAACAAGTGACCCCCTACGGAGATGGGGATGCGAAAAAAAGCCAGGTCTCCAAGATGTTTAACCGAATAGCAGCCAGCTATGATTTGCTCAATCGGATGACTTCACTGGGTATCGACATTATCTGGCGCAAGCGAGCGATTGCCCAGCTCAACGCACAGGAACACCGAAAAATTTTGGATGTTGCGACGGGTACCGCCGATGTGGCACTTGAAATTCGCAAACAGATGCCTCAGGTAGAACACATTACCGGCCTGGACATCAGCTCGGAAATGCTGGCTTTCGGGAGAGAAAAAGTAAGCAAAAAAGGCTGGGACGATCAGATAACGTTGATAGAAGGAGATTCTGAGGATTTGCCTTTTGAAGACAATACTTTTGACGCCGTAACCGTTGCCTTTGGTGTTCGAAACTTTGAGCATCTGGAGGTAGGATTAAAAGAAATCTATCGTGTAATTCGCCCGGGGGGTAAGTTGGTTGTGTTGGAATTTAGCCATCCACAGACTTTTCCTATCAAACAGCTCTTTAATTTATACTTCAAGTATATACTTCCGAGCATCGGGCGCGTTATCTCCAAGGACAAAAAAGCTTACCAGTATCTTTACGAATCGGTACAGGCGTTCCTTAATCAAGAGGCTTTTTTAGAACAATTATCTCAAATAGGCTTTAAATCAAACCAATGCAGGTCGTTAACCTTCGGAATATCGTCACTTTACACGGGTATAAAATAACCCTGATTTGTTTGCTCCTGGTGAGTAGTATTTCTGCTCAGGCACAAATTGGAGGCAAAGGAAACTACAACTTTTTTGAGTTCCAGCAGAAGCCCTACTATTTTGGAATCACCCTGGCGATGAACAACAGTAGTTTTACGCCTTTTCGCTCGGAAGAGTTTCTCTACTCAGACAGTATCCAGGCGGTGCAGGCTTTGCGAGGCCCTGGCTTTAATCTGGGGATTGTTACGAACCTGAAAATTGGAGATTACTTCGACTTCCGTTTCCTGCCTACCCTCTCCTTTGGGGAACGTAAACTGGTATATGACCAGACACGCCGAGATGCACAACCTAATCAGCGATCAGTAGAATCTGTTTTTGTAGAAATGCCGTTTCATTTCCGCTACAAATCCGCTCCATATAAAGATAAGAGGCTCTTTGTTTTGGCAGGTGTAAAATACAGTTTTGACGTAGCCAGCGACTCTCGTGCGCGCCAGGCAGAAAGTTTGGTGAAAATATCGCCACATGATTTTGCTTTGGAATATGGGGCTGGCGTTCAGTTCTTTTTTCCCTACTTTATTTTCTCTCCGGAGATCAAGTTTAGCCACGGCATCGGCAATACGTTGATCTTCAATCCTGGCTTGGAGGAATCTACTGTTTTGGAGAAGGTACTGAGTAGGGCCTTTACGCTTAGTTTTCACTTTGAGGGGTAAAAAAAGAGCAGGGATATTGTGCAGTTTCAAAAAAAGCTATACATTTGCCCCGCACTGATCCAAAGGGGTCAGTTGGAGGTCAATAAAGGTATAATATTATCTTTTACTACTCCCTTAGCCGATGTGGCGGAATTGGTAGACGCGCTGGATTCAAAATCCAGTTTCTTCGGAAGTGTGGGTTCGATTCCCACCGTCGGTACTAAAGCTCAATAGATCAGTCTATTGGGCTTTTTTTTATAAATGACTCAAGCAATATGGTTTGTCTACGCCTTAAAATTTCAGGATCGTAGCTCTCCTGCGGCAAAGTCCAGCCTACGCTTTTCCAACCAAACGATTTCATATAGCTCCTAAAAAGTAGATTTTTTTGACAAAATTCTCATACGCTATTTCCGGGGCAAAAAAAGGCTGTCTATTTTAGACTTACGTTAAAATAGACAGCCTCTCACACATATTGAAGCTTATAAATAATTTTTCTCAAAGAAAATTCCTAGGGACATACAAACTCGGGAACTTCATAGACAATTATATCATCGATAAAGAACACCTCGGCAGAGCGTCCTAAATCCAGCACAACGCGCTGTAAGCCACTAGGTGGGTCTTGCGCAACAAATGTCCAGGTATATTCTGCCCATTCTCCGTTAATGTTTTGCGGATCGCCATAGAAGTAGTCAGAGCCATCGCTGTTGTTCCAGCGGGAAACAGAAATACTGATTGGCACTTCTGGCCCGGTAGACTTTGCCATCACTGTAACAGCATAGGTATTTCCAGTAATCAGGTCAATATGATCAGCTGCCATTTGGGTATTCCATGGCTGATCCGGCGTACCTGCTCCTGTAACTTTTAGCCCCTGGCTACCTTCCGCTATTTCATCTGCAACGGTAGTGATTTCAAATGTACCATTGAGCACTTCCCAGCTAGCGACACCATCAGGTGTGTTCGCTGGATAGATTCCATTTTCAAAACCACCATCTGGCAGGATATTTACTGGCGGTAATTTTTCCTTAACGCTAATGTCATCAAGGAAGAACACCTCCGCAGAACGCCCAAGGTCAAGAACCAATCGCTGAAGTCCACTAGGAGGATCTTGTGCGGTGAAAGTCCAGGAATACGCTGCCCATTCACTATTAATATTCTGTACTGCACCATAGAAGTAATCAGAGCCATTGCCATCATATTGAGAAACGGAAATACTAATTGGCACTTCTGGCCCGGTCGTTTTTGCCCAAATAGAAGCGACATACTCAACTCCCGCTGTCAGCTCAATATGATCTGTTGCTAACTGTGTATTCCAATGCTGATCTGGCGTACCTGCTCCTGTAACTTGAAGCGCTTGGTTGCCACAGTGTACCTCATCAGTGGTAATAGCAAAGGTGCCATTAAGTACTTCCCAACTAGCTACCCCATCAGGTGCTCCAGATGGGTAGATACCGTTCTCAAAGCCACCATCTGGCAAGACGCTTTGGGGCACGGGCGGGCCTGCTGCACCGGTTTCGATAAGGGTTATATTATCAAGGACAAATGGTACATCGGTTGTTCCCATATCCAACACTATTTTGTGAGTTGGAAGATCATTGGTTACTTCAAATGTCCACGATAACTGCGTCCATTCCGTAGGAATAGCAGTGTCATCGCCATAGAAGTAGTCGGCACCATTACCATCATACTGGGAAGCGGATATACGCATTATAGCCCCCTCTGCCTCTGCACGTGCCCACATAATAACAGTGTATTCCGATCCGAAATTCAGGGGGGTTGGCTTACAAGCTAGTTGCGTATTCCAGGGATTACTGGCTGCCCCAACGATACGAATAGAGCGACCAAAGTAAGCTGCATCACCTGTAATTTCCGTCATTTGGTCTCCGCCGTTAAGCTTTTCCCAGTCCTCATAGTCATCGCCGCTACCAGCTTCTAAATCAGAATTAGCAATATAGTTACTACCTACATAAAAGATAGAAGTAGAAACAGCCGTTGCCTCCTGGGTTGCTAATTCAATTTCAGCAGGAGTGTTAAGTGTCGCACCATTAGGTACGGTTAGCACCAGTTCCGTATTTGTTGCAGATACAATATTAGCAGAAACACCACCAATTGATGTACTAATCAGATTGTCAAGGTTTACCCCTCTTATCGTTACTTGCTCTCCCGGAGCAGCACCACTAGGAGATATAGCTTCGATTATTGGAATCGGCCGTAGCAGCACCTCAAAATCTGTGGTAACTCTGTAGCCGTCTACCATTGCCAAAGTAATGATTGATGGCCCAGGAACTGCCGTGGTAGGGACAACAAAAGTAAGTGCGGATTCACTTTGACTAACAATATCAGTAGCATGTTTTTGGCCTACAAACACATTCTCAACGGTATGAAGATTTTCTCCTTGCAGGGTCACTTCATCACCACCGTAAGCCGATGTTGCGCTAGTAGAAGAAATAGTGACAGTGGGGCCAACTATCTCTTTTTTACAACTGGTCATGAGTACCAAAAGGGGCATAACCAAAAGAATGTAAAAGGAAAATATTTTATTTTTCATAATGCTTCGCAATTATGTTTATGTAGTTGTTATTTAATAACCAGTGTTTTGTTGCGCACCAGCCAAGTCAATAAAAGTCTGCGGAATAGGCCACCTCACATGATGTGGCTGAATGTTTCCAGCAGCGCTGCTATTGTACATGTTTGCACGTTCAACTAACAGCCCCATTCTTTTCAAAGTAGCCCAACGGTGACCTTCATGGCCTAATTCCCGAGCTTGCTCAGCAAGGATGGTTTCTTGGTCAAGGGCTGTGAAACGATGGGCTTCATCGCCAAATGCACGATCTCTGATTGTATTGATTAATTCCAATGCTCTCGCATCATTACCATTTCTCCAATGTGCTTCAGCACCTAAGATGAATGCTTGAGAATAGCGATATACAATGATATTGCTAAAGCCCTCTGCATCTGCTGCGGTTCTACCATAAGTTGCATCTTCATGGTACTTAAAGGTGGTTGGTTCCAAATAACGGGCTTCACGAACATCTGGGCTCCCTGCCCATTCCAACACATACTCATGAGGAACAACATCTCCATTTACTAAATCCCACCCCTCAAGAACTTCTTCTTCCTCGTCAATTTCCCACTGTATCTTATGCCANNATGCAGCAATACGTCCATCAGCTTCGTCAGTGATATCACCATCACCATTGGTATCAAACAAACTCCAGTAATATGGAGACGGCGACAAACGAGACCAAGGTCTTGCTCCTTGCTCAAGCGTACGAGCAACACCAGGAATACGGTCATATAATGGAATAAACATTTGAACAGTACGCTGAGGCCTGCTCTGAATGGCTGGGTCAAATACCCAAGAAAGGATGATTTCCTTATTACTTTCCTCGCCTTCTTTTCCACCTTCCAGGCCGAAAATGCCATCCAGGGGTTGTAGCCCATACGAACCGTCTGCAATAATTGCATCACAAGCATCGGCAGCAGCAGCCCAGTTACCCAAATCCATATTGGCCTCCGCCAATAGCAGGTTAGCCAAACCCTGAGATGGTGCACCTACACCTGATGATTCTGAACGCTTAGGCAACAAACTAATGGCTTCTTGACAATCAAAAATGATAAGGTCATAAATCACTGACTTATCAACTAATGGTGCTTCCCTAACTGGCTCAGACCCTTCAGGCAATGGAATAGCCAGTGGAATATTATCAAAGCGACGTACCAGCTCCAAATAAGCATAAGCTCTTAGCGCATGAGCTTCTCCCTTAAAGCGCAATAATGCAGCTTCATCAGCTGCACTTCCTACTGGAAAAACATCGGCAGCCTGAATAACTGAATTACAATTTGATATGGACGCAAAAAAATCGTCCCACAGTTGAGAAACTTCATTGCTGGCGGCAGAAAAACCTGAAATATAGGAGTTCATACCTTGCATGCCGCCCGTAGAAACGTCGGTCATGTGTGTACCATCCACCACCAAATCCGTACCACAAGCTTTGTACAACGAAATTTCATTGTTTTCATGAACCTGTCTTGCTCTTTCATATACCTGAAAAAGTACAGCTTCTACCCCACCCAGTGTGTTCAATACCTGGCTGGCTGGAATTACATCCTGTTCTTCCCGATCAACAACACCTTCGCAAGCGCTTGAAAGGAGTAGGATGGCTACAAATAAAAATGAATATTTATAGTTCTTCATTTTAAGATTCTTTTTAAAGGGTGATTTTAGCTCCCATAATCCACGTTCTTGTAATCGGATAAGATCCAATTGAAGATTCAGGAGAAAAGGCATGATTGTAATCAGTCCAGTACTTTAGGTTATTGCCGCGAACGTACAATGATATTGCATGAAAAGGCGTACGTCCCAAAAGGCTTTCAGGCAAGCTATAGCCTAACGATACGTTTCTCAATGAAACGAATGACGCATCCTGTACTTTAATTGCATTAGCAAATAAGCCTCCTGCCATAGCGTTACCAGGCCCCACACGAGGGAATTCATTACTAGGATTGTCTGGCGTCCAGTAATTAATCGCAATCTGGTTGTTTCTACCAGAGTACCCACCAATGTAGTTGTTGACTCTTGTGACTCCTTGTACGGCTTCAAACAAGATTGAAAGTTCAAAGCCCTTGTAATTAAAAACATTATTAATACCACCATACCAATCTGGTGTAGGGTTACCCAGGAACGTACGGTCATCACTTGTGATAGCACCATCACCATCTATATCTGCAATTCTTGGGTCACCAGGTAATGCGCCGAATTTTTCTGCTTCCGCTTCTTCCCCCAATTGCCAAACACCATCGAATTGATAGTCGTAGATTTCACGAATATCCTGGCCAACAAACCAACCGTTAGCTGGATTGTCAATCGGGTTTCCTTCAGCGTCCACATCAGCAGAGCTTAGTCTTACAATTTTATTTACGTCCTTGGCCCAGTTGGCGCTAATATTCCAAGTGAAATCGCCTCTTTGCATGGCCATTACTTTCAAGCCTATATCAATACCTCTACTTTCAGTTTCTCCAACATTTGATGGATACTGAGTGAAGCCATTATTAACTACTCCAATAATGCTTTCAAAAAGAAGCAAATCAGTGGTATTGGTTTGGTAGATATCAATGCTACCTTTTACTACATTACCAAAGAGGCCATAGTCAATACCGACATTAATTTGCTTACTGTTTTCCCACTTCAAATTAGGGTTGGAAGCGTTGCTAGCTAGCCCAAATCCATTAAATAAAATCTGTTCTCCGGTCTCAGGATCAGTTCCTACTGCAATTTGAATATTGTTGGTACCAGCACGGTAGTAATAGGTAGGAAATCGGTCATTCCCCATTACTCCATAGCTCAACCGTAACTTTAGGAAATCAATTTTACTGCTATGCTTAACAAAACCCTCATTATGGAGATTCCATGCTACAGAAGCGGAGGGGAAAGTACCAAAACGGTTATTCGGCCCGAAACGAGAAGAACCATCACGACGCATGGTTAAGGTTACGCTATAGCGGTCATCATAGTTATACCCCAAACGACCTACGGCATAAACCTTGCCCCAGTCATCTCTTGACCAGTCGTAGCGAATATTTTGATCAACAGCATATCCAATAGCCTGGTAGCCTAATAAATCCGTAGGAATCTTTTCAGCTTGGGTATTTGACTCTCTAAAGTCATATTCCTGAAAACCATAAACAGCAGTAGCGTTAAAGCTATGAATGCCAAAGTCCTTCGTATAGCTCAGTATATTATCTACGAGGTAAGTGATTCCTTTGCCTTCAATGATCTGTGCCTCGCTTGGGTTTCCATCATTATAATTGGAAGACCAAAATCTACCAAAAAATTCTTCCCTGTCTTCAGCGTAAGTATTCAAGGTGTATTTTAACCCATCAATAATTTTCACATTAAGATATGGGTTGATATAGGACCTTGTTACGAAACGATCCAAAATAGACTCATTATATCTGTGCAATGGGTTGATTTGGAATTGATCGTCTTTGATAAACTTCGTAAGGCTGCCATCGGCATTGTATACATCGCCGAGTGGTGTATTATTACTAATTGGAATAAATGCAGCAAAGTTCTTTCCGTCATTATCTTGGCCACTTTCAAACTCATTAATTGCATTAGCCGTTTCGTCGGCAAAACTTTTTGACAACTGAACTCTTGCACCAATATCTAACCAGTCGGTAGCCGCAAAATCACCGTTGAAGCGGATAGAATACCTGCTATAATCTGAATTTTTCACAATACCGTCTTCAGAATAAACATCACCATTGAGGTAGTATCTTAATTTCTCCGTACCGCCAGAAACAGACAGGCCTATGCGCGTTTGCATACCTGTTCTGAGGAGTTGATCCTGCCAATCTACTTCATCACCTGCAATGTAGTTCGCTACTTCGTTAGGATCAACAAGAGCATTGATACTAGGATTGGTGTTGCCATTTTGAAATTCAGAATCTTTGCGATATTGAATAAATTCATCCGCATTCATCATGTTAATTCTATTGGCTACTTCCACAAAACCAGTAGAAACATTGAGGTTGAACCTCGTTTCGCCAGCAACACCCTTTTTAGTGGTAATCAAAACCGCACCATTTGCACCAGAGGCACCATAGATAGATGCCGCAGCTGCATCTTTAAGAATATTGATACTAGCAATATCATCAGGATTCAACTCCGCTAAGTTGCCACCAATAATAGGTACACCATCGATTACAATAATAGGAGTGTTGGTTTCATCAATATCACCTGCTGCTGCACCCAGTGAGTTAGTTCCTCGTATTTTAAAGGTAATACCGGAACCAGGCTGGCCACTGTTTCGCGTTACACGTAACCCAGAAACCTGGCCACGGAGACCTTCCACAGCATTGGGTACCGGAATTTTCTCCAACTCCTCTACATTAATTGTTACAATTGACCCTGTAACATTCGATCTTTCCATGGTACCGTAACCCACGACTACGACTTCATCTAATAATACGCTGCCATCCAGGGTCACATCTATCAGTGATCGGCCCGCAACCGCTATTTCTTGTGGGTCGTAGCCCGTGTAACTAAAGATCAAAACAGCATCGGAAGGTACTTTCAAACTGTAAGTCCCATCAAAGTCTGTTGCAGTGCCTGTAGAAGAGCCTTTAACGAGCACTGTCACTCCAATCAATGGCTCTCCGTCTCCTGTTACCGTACCTCCTACAGAAATCTCCTGCGCTGATAATAGCTGGCACGTAACCAAAGCTAGCATTATTAAGCCCGTCCTTAAGATTGGTCGGACTGGTAACCGTAATAATTTGTAATACCTATTCTTCATTTTAGACAATTATTAGGTGGTAAAATTGTTGAGCGAAATTATATTTCATCGGGAAGATAAAAACAATAACGCAACCGATTGCGTTATTTGATAAAAAAATAGAGATTTCGTTAACTTTTTTCCCGAAATTGCCTTTAACTGGCTTTAATTAGTCCAAAAACCACCCTCAGTGAACAACAATTGTACAAAACGCAACCGATTACATTCAATCACAACGGTGCAAACGCTGACCCAGGAAACAATCTTTCATGATACTTTTATTACTTTAAAAGGATCACTGTAAACTCGTTCAATCGATTGCATTATTCGTAAATTGGTTTTCCATTTTTTGCATTATTCAAAACCTCCAGATGAAGATTATTGACAAACACACTCTAGGTATTGGTTTCCGTTTAGCTTCTTTGCTATTCATCCTGTTTTGCGCCCAACAGCTAAGTGCAAAAATTCAACTCCCTAAGCTTATCAGCAATGGCATGGTGTTGCAACGGCATAGCGAGCTGAATATATGGGGGTGGGCAGATAAAGGAGAAGTCATCGCTATAAATTTTCTAAGCCAGCGCTATGAAACCACTACTGATGCGACAGGACGATGGTCTGTTCCACTTACCAATTTGGAAGCCGGTGGCCCCTACCAGCTTACGGTAAGTAGTACAGAAGAGAAATTGGTTATAGAAAACATTTTGATTGGGGATGTCTGGCTCTGTTCCGGACAATCCAATATGGAGCTGTCTATGCAACGAGTGAGTCCTTTATATGAGGATATTATTGCTAAAGCTAATCATCCCAACATCCGCTACTTTGAAGTACCCAAAACTTATAATTTCAAGCAGGCGAATACTCACTTATCAAGCGGAGAGTGGATAACGATTAACCCGCAAAGCATTCAGCGCATCTCTGCAGTAGCATATTTTTTTGCTACGGAATTGGAGATTACGCAAGAAATACCTATTGGCTTAATTAATGCTAGTCTTGGTGGTTCTCCAGCGGAAGCATGGATCAGCCCCGAAGCACTCAAGGTATTTCGTGAACCTTATGCCGAGGCACTCCGGTTTCGGAACGATAAGATTATCGATAGTATTCAGCTTGCTGACCAGGAAAGAAGCTCAGCGTGGTACACGGCGGCTAATACCACTGATTTAGGTAACAATAGCCCCGGTGCCAATTGGTCAATGCCCATGAAATCCATAGACGGCTGGGATCCTATTCAATTGCCTGGCGACTGGTCCTCCACTCCTATTTCAGGACAAGCCGGGATAATCTGGGTGCGTCGAACATTTGAAGTGCCCGCCACCTGGACAGAAAAGGAGGCCAATCTTGTATTAGGCCGGATTGTAGATGCTGATTCTGTTTTTGTTAATGGAACCTATGTTGGCCACACCACTTATCAATATCCTCCACGTATATACAGCGTACCTGCGGGTGTACTCCATACTGGTAAAAACAGCATCGTTGTTCGCCTTGTTACGAATAATGGTAATGCGGCATTTGTCACCGACAAATCCTATCAAATTACCTGTGGGGAACAGACGATTGACTTGTACGGTCTTTGGCATTATCGCCAAGGCACAGCACTCTCTCCACTAGCTTCACAGACCTTTATTCGTTGGAAGCCAACAGGGTTGTTTAATGCCATGATTGCTCCATTAATACCATATCGTATCAAAGGTGCTATATGGTATCAAGGAGAATCTAATGTGAACAATGCAGAGCAGTACCAAGCACTAATGACTACGCTAATCGGGGATTGGAGAAAGGGTTGGAATCAAGGTGATTTTCCTTTTATCATTGTACAATTGGCTAATTTTCAACGAGAAAGCGAGCACCCCATAGAGAGCCCATGGGCTAAACTTAGGGATGCACAACGTCGACTACTAAACGTCCCCAATACCGCATTAGCAGTAACAAGTGACCTGGGTGAATGGAACGATATCCACCCGCTTAACAAAAAGGATGTTGGCTATCGTTTAGCACTTGCTGCACGCCAATTGGTCTACAAGGAGCAGATTGTAGCCTCAGGGCCTTTGTATGAAAGTTATGAATTAGAGGGCCATAGAATCCGGCTATTCTTCGAGTCAGCGGGAACTGGCTTAATAGCTGAAAAAGGAGGCCCATTGAAGCATTTTGCAATAGCTGGCGAAGATGGTCAGTACGTTTGGGCGGAAGCCCGCATTGAAGGCTCAAGTGTCGTCGTTTGGAGTAATGCGGTAGAACACCCCAAGAGCGTGCGCTATGGCTGGTCAGACAACCCACTGCAAGCCAATCTTTACAACAAAGAAGGGTTGCCGGCATCTACATTTTCTACAGAATAGCTTATCTGGCAGCTCGTTCAATACTCACCTGAATAGCATACTCCAGCCCTCGTAACTCGGCTAATCCTTTCATCCTGCCGATGGCGGAGTAACCAGGATAAGTGGTCTTAGGAAGGTCGTCTAGCATTTTGTGGCCATGATCCGGACGCATAGGGATGCTTCGGCCTTCCGATTGCATCAATTGTACAATTTCCGTCATTAAGCTAAACATATCTGCATCCCCTTCTAAATGATTGGCTTCAAAAAAATTGCCTTCCCCATCATGCTTAGTATTTCGAAGATGTAAAAAATAAACCCTTGCCCCCCAAGACTGGAGCATCGCGAGTAAATCATTGTCTTTACGGGCACCAAAAGACCCTGTACAAAAACAAAGCCCATTTGCTTTGCTGGGCACAGCTGCCATTAAGTCTTTGACATCTTCATTGGTACTCATAATCCTGGGCAGCCCCAAAACCGAATAGGGTGGATCATCTGGATGTATCGCCAGTTGAATACCAAGCTCCTCTGCTACAGGTGTTATTTCATTCAAAAAATGAAACAGGTTGTCCTTTAACTGTTCTCTGCTGATCCCTTTATAAGTATCCAGAAGGGATAGGATTTGCTCAGGCGTAAAAGGGATTTCACTGCCAGGAAGACCAAGCATAGCGTTCTTGAAAACTAGCTGACGCTGTTCCTCATTCATGCCTTTAAAATGAGCTGCTGCGCGCGCTATTTCAGCGAGACTGTAATCTTTTTCTGCACCAGGCCGCTGCAACATATACAGGTCAAAAGACACAAAATCTAAGCGATTAAATCGCAATGCTTCCGATTGATTGGGCAAACGGTAAGCAAGATCGGTACGAACCCAATCAAGTACAGGCATGAAGTTGTAGGTCACTACCTTTACCCCTAACGCAGCCAGGTTACGCAAGCTGGTTTCATAATGTTCAATGTACATCTCAACAGCTCCTGATCGGGTTTTTATTTCCTCATGCACGGGTAAGCTTTCAACTACGGTCCACTGTAAACCAGCATTATTAATTAATTTCAAATGCCGGGCGATCGCTGTTTGATGCCATACTTCCCCAACCGGAATATCATGCAAAGCACTCACTACACCAGTACAACCTGATTGAGCGATATCTCGTAAGGATACTACATCATTGGGACCGAACCATCGCATAGATTGTTCAAGCTGAAAGGTTTTTGCCATTTTTCTTTTTCTTGTATCAGCGTTAAAAACCAATAGAATTACCTCCATCGACTTTTATCACTTCGCCCGTAATAAAGCTGGCTTGATCAGACGCTAAAAAATACACGGCATTCGCCACATCCGAAGTCGATCCAAAATGCCCAATTGGTGTTCTGGACAAGACCTTTTCTTTTCGAGCAGGGTCACTATCCATAGCCTTGGAAGACATAGGTGTTTTGATGAAGCCCGGTGCAACACAATTGACGCGAACCCCCAAGGGTGATAAGTCTACGGCCATAGCGCGGGTCATTCCTTCCACTGCCGATTTAGAAGCCGTATAAGCAATAACCTGAGGAATCCCATAATGAGCACTCATTGAGCTAATGTGAATGATATTTCCTTTGTCTTCCTGCTCAAGCATTACACGGCTTACCTCACGTGACATAACAAACAGTGCTGTTTGATTCGTTTTGACAATCCTATCAAAATCCGCGCTGGTTACCTCCAAAAATGGTTTTTTTTGGTTGATTCCTGCATTGTTAACCAGCACATCAATTTGACCATGCTCATTAATAACTTTTTGTACAAAGTCAGGAACTTGATCTAGCCAATCCATATCGAAGACTAGTGCATGACAAAGTGTACCTAAATCCGAGGCAGCAGCTCGTAATTTCTCTTCATTCCTACCTGTAATAACAGTAGTTATACCTTCGCTGACAAAACGACGAGCTATAGCAAGTCCTATGCCGGAAGAACCACCTGTTACGAGTGCGACTTTTGGTTTTGACATTTATGATTAAGGATTAAGTTATTCCAATTATTATTTGACTTGCTTATTTACCAACGTGGTCTTATCCCCGGAGCGTAGGGGTATACAATTGATTTATAATATTGCAAGTCGTGTTCTGGTTGATCCAATGCTGCCGGTATTTCTTTTTTTGAAAATGATTGAAAATACAGCAAGCAAGCATTTCGCCACCAATGGGCTTCCTTTTCTTGAATTTCAAGGTGCATCACTACTTGTGAAAAGCGTTCTGCATCAATAGCATCTTTCAATCCCATCCATGCTTCCTTCATTGTTGTTACCTCTGCAGCACCTTGATAATAAGTATGACATAGTTCTTCCCAGAGGGTTCTTCCGGTAGCCAGTTTTTCCTCCCAGCCAACATGATGAAACCACAATAGATGGGAGGAAGGGCAATGATCAAGCTTTGCATATTGTTCTTGAAAAGTCACGGGATACTGAGAAAGCGCATCACTTCCAGTACTTGTCCGGTTAAAACCTAATCCAAACTCATCTGCTTTGTGATAGTAAACAGATGTCCAATCTGCCCGGGGCATATCACTTACCCAGGGGCCAGGGCCATAATGGTGATTCCCAGCCATAATGTGATGAAGACCCAGTGGCGTCATGTAACGCACGCAGGTCTCGTAAGACCCTCTTAGGATTTCCGTTATTGATTCTTTCGTCTCAGAAGGCGTTGCAGGAAATGTAAGCGCTGCCCATTCCTTAAAAATAGACGCTGCACTCGTATTAGGATTCCATGCAAAGCGGCCAAATGCAAACCAATCTGCCTGTCCAAATAGGTTTCCTGTCCAGTTTCGTGCAGTTCCTATATTTGCAACTCCTGCCATACCGGTGATTTCACTATCATGGAGCGAACCATCAATAACAGAAGCCACCGTAGAGCCTTTTCCTTTTGCATAAGTATCCGTTTGTAGAACTTCTTCGTACATGGAAGCTAAGCCAACCAAGTGGGTTCCTTGCCCTAAATATTCTTTCGTTATTTGAAACTCCATCATGATGGGTGTCTCTGGCATAGCCCCAAATAGCGGATGGATGGGTTCACGAGGTTGAAAATCGATAGGCCCGTTTTTCACCTGAACAAGTACGTTTTTTCGAAACTTTCCATCTAACGGAACAAATTCGGTATAAGCCTGCTTAGCGCGATCTTCAGGTTCTTCATTGCTATACACAAAAGCCCTCCACATCACAATTCCCCCATGAGGGGCCAGGGCATCTGCCAACATGTTTGCACCATCAGCATGGTTACGACCGTATTCCTGAGGACCAGGCTGCCCTTCTGAATTGGCTTTAACCAGAAAGCCCCCAAAATCAGGAATAAACTGGTATATTTCTGAAGCCTTATCGTTCCACCATTTTTGAACCGCCGGGTCAAGCGGATCAGCCGTTGGCAGGCCTCCCATCTCTATTGGGGCACTAAAGCGAGCAGTAAGGTATAGTTGAATACCATACGCTCTTAAAACACCTGCCAACGCAGCAGCTTTCTCCAGATAGTCACGCCGAAAAATCAAGGCATTCGCATTTACATTCGTAACCACTGTACCATTGATTCCAATGGAGGCATTCGCTCGTGCATAATCAGTATAACGAACATCCAGGTATTCAGGTAGTTGGTGCCAATCCCAAATAGAGAACCCAGCATATCCTCTTTCAACCGTACGATCAAGGTTATCCCAATGATTCAAGACTCGGTGTTGTAGCGCCGGGTTACTTATTGTATTAAGCCCTTCTAAATCTTCTTGTTTTTGGATCTTCCCAAGCAAGTGAAAAGCCCCGTATAAAACTCCTCTCCCACTTTTTGCAGCTAACAACATACAGGCTTTACCATTGCTTACTCCCCACCTAAGGAGATAACCCTCTGAATTCAATTGCTCGATTTCCGATGGCGTAATCATTTCGTCTACCAAGTCCGATTGTCCGACTATACCCAAAATCAGGTTGCTCTGTATTCCTGCTTTGCCCAAGACTTGCACAGGGCCGCCAAACATAGTCCCCAGCCCTTGCGCCAATTCATTGCCGGCAGTAATTAGAACCTGGTCATCGCCGTCAATAATTAATCCTTGAATTTGTTCCGAATAAGCCATCCGCAAAGATTCATTTTGTATCAAATCAAATTGTAGCCATAAACGATAACCATCTTTGGCGATAAGGGAAGTTTGCAATAAGCAAGCCACAGTAATAAAGGCAAGAATCAGCTTCCGGCTCATACGATTTATAGATTTTGACACCCAAATTAGAAGTTTACCAAAGCTATTGGTTAAACAGTGCAACAATAAAATCGTCAGGCTATTTTGGAAAACAACGATGGTCATTTAGCCTAACGCATCTTGCGAAGCTAGTAAATATTTAATTAAACGCAATCGATTGCACTTGTTTTTTATTTTTTACCTATCTTTCCCTACTTACACCGCAAAAGAGGATAACCAAAACAATCAGACAAAGCCGTCGCAAGAGGTTTTTTGCTATCTTCACCATTAACGCCAGTATACAAGCGTTTTCTGATCAACAAAATGAGAAAACGGCCATCAAGATTTACAATGGAAGATAAGAAAAAAGACTTGACCATCTATGATTTGGCTCAAGAGCTCAATGTGTCGCCATCTACGGTTTCCCGAGCGTTAAACAATCATAGTAGCATTGGTAAAAAGACCAAAGAAGCTGTTCAGAAGCTTGCAAAACAACTTGGTTACCGCCCCAATACATTGGCTTCTTCATTGCGCACCAACCGCTCGAATACCATTGGCATCATGGTTTCCTGGATTAACCGCCCTTTTATTTCTTCTTTAATTGCAGGAATTGAAGCTGAAGCCAGGCAAGCAGGCTACCATGTTATTATCTCCCAGTCATGTGACAGTACGGAAAGCGAGATTGAAAACTTGAAAGCACTGTATGACAGTCGGATATCTGCGCTGATTGTCTCTGTAGCCATGCAAACAACTGACTACAAGCATTTTGACCTTTTTTCAGACAATGATATTCCCATCGTTTTTGTAGACCGTATCCCTATGTTAAAGGGGGTTCACAAATTGCAAATCAATAATTTTAAAGCTGGATATGCTGCTACCGAACATCTCATTGAGCAGGGGTGTAAACGAATTGCTCATTTTGGAGGGGCACGTCACCAGTTAATTTATGAGGATCGACGGTTGGGTTATATGGCTGCTTTAAAGAATCATGGCCTAGAGATAGATGAACAAATCATCCTCGAAGCAGAATCGCTCAGTGAGGAAGAAGGTTACCGGCTAACCGCAGACATAATGGGAATAGCCTCCCCTCCTGATGGCATTTTTTGCGCCAATGATACTGCAGCCGTGAGTGCTATCCAGTATGCCAAAAAACATGGTGTCCGAATCCCAGAAGATTTGGCCATCATAGGTTTTAACAATGACCCCGTTTGTGAAATAATTGACCCGGCCCTGTCATCTATTGACCATCCCGCTGTAGAAATGGGAGAGCAAGCAGTACAGCAAGCACTAGCTTTACTTAATGATACCGATAACCAAATTAAACCCAATAGGATTATTCTAGATACCCATTTGGTTGTAAGAGCCTCTTCTAACAGAAAAGTTGAAGCGGCCTCCATTATACAAGCAGAAAAAAAATAAAAGCTTGTTCAGAAGCTTTATTCGATACGAACGCATACTCCTCCTTCTATCTTTTGCAAAAAAATTGGCTTACAGACCGCAAATTAACGGGATGACAGGCAGATCAAAAACAATCGATTGCGTATATTGCGCTGCAAGTCGGTCCAGCTTAACTGAAGTCATTTTTTGTGTAGCACACCCTGGCTTGTAAAATCAACAAAGTGCTTATCACTTAATTTAACCGCTGATCTACTTATGAAAACAATCCAGTATTTTTCAGTACTCCTCCTATCCTTAATAGGCACCTCTTCCCTCGTTTTTTGCCAAAATACCCCAATTGTATTGGAAGCAGAAGATGCTGTTATTGGTTCAGATTTTTCCACACTCCAAGAAGGGATGCGCACTTTTGTGTCTATTAATACAAACGGGACAGCTGACAACCCCGAAAATGAAAACAGGGTTTTGTCCTTTGAAGTAAACTTCCCTGCTGCACAAGATTACGACCTTTACGTACGCTGCCGTGTAGGAAGTGGTGGAGCTAACGATGACAGCTTTTTTTATGGCACCAGTTTTGGTGAACAGCCATTTGTTGGTGACAGCTGGGTTAGTGTCAATAATATTTACAATATAGGCTACAACCAACTGGCTGACTATGTTGATGGGGATGGTCAAGTAGGCACCGGGCTTTGGAAATGGATCAATTTATCTGAATTTACGGGAGATGAGCCGCCTGTTGTATTCACCGTTAATGAAGGTGAGTTAACACAGGTATTTCAAATTGGTGCCCGTGAAGATGGTTTTGAAATTGACAAAATTGCTTTTGCACGAGCTGATTATTTCTTTACGGTCGCTAATCTAAATGAAGCCACAGAAGGATCTCCTGAAATACCTCTCTTACAGCCTATAGCACAGGGTAAGTCCAAGTTTTTAGGTAATATTTACAGTACCTCTCAAGTAGTAGATTTCACCCAATACTGGAATCAAGTCACGCCTGAAAATGCGGGAAAATGGGGTTCAGTAGAAGCTACGCGCGACCAAATGAACTGGACCCAACTTGATGCGGCTTATGCGCTTGCGCAAGATAATGGCTACCTATTCAAACTGCATGTTCTCATCTGGGGTAATCAACAACCCAACTGGATGGAAACACTACAAAGTGCTGAACAACGTGAAGAGATAGAAGAATGGTTTCAGGCCGTTGCTGATCGCTATCCAAACCTGGAGGTTATAGAGGTCGTCAATGAGCCATTACATGATCCACCCACAGCAGGTAGTGGCAATTATATCCAGGCACTCGGTGGCTATGGCAGCACAGGATGGGAGTGGGTAATGGAGTCCTTCCGGCTTGCTCGTCAGTATTTCCCCAATTCCCAATTGATGTTAAATGACTACAACATTATCAATAGCATTAGCAATACGCAAGACTACCTTGAAATTATCCAATTATTGCAAGCGGAAAACCTGATTGACCAGATCGGAGTTCAAGCCCATGCCTTCACTACCGGTGGTTCTATCACAACCATGACGAATAACATTGAAACACTGGGAACAACAACCGGGCTTCCTGTTTACATTACAGAATTAGACATTGATGGAGAAACCGACCAAATTCAGCTAGACGACTACATGGAGATTTTTCCTGCTTTTTGGGAACACTTAAACGTACACGGTATTACGCTGTGGGGCTGGCGCCCGGGGCTCTGGCGCAATGACGAAAAGGCTTACCTTATCGACACGGATGGATCGGAAAGACCTGCACTTATATGGCTTCGCAATTATGTCATGAGTACAGTTTTAGGTGTTGACAACATTGCTACTTCTAACCATATTACAATTTCGCCAAACCCTATTCAAACTGGAGGAACATTGAATATCAGCGGTTTAGAACAAGCCGAATCATTTACGCTGTTTGATATTAACGGTCGCTCTTTAAGCAGTGGATCAATCACAGGTACAAGCTTATCTATCAGCAGTGAACTGAGCAGTGGTTACTACTTCCTTGCATTGTTTGATGGCAAGCATACTTACGTCAAGAAGCTGGTTGTAAACTAACTGAGTCAGGCTGGATTTTGGCATTAGCCAAAATTCGGGATGACTTATGTTAGTTCCCCAAATTAAGACTTGGAGGAGGGCCAAGGTAACTGGGCATTAATCCTCCCATGTCGATGACAAATTTCTGGAAAACGACCCCAGGGTCGATCATCCATATTTTCAAGGTATGTGTACCTGCTTTGATCGGTGTATGCGAAGAGGATTTAACCTTAATGTGGTCGGTCACTGAATTATTCCACCATTCCGGATATTCCCAATCAGGTTGGGTTTCTCCTTCATGCATGTTGATAATTTGAGGTGCTTCCTCATCAATTGCCATAGCGTAGAGCAAGCCTTCGTTCTTTTGATAATTCAGGGAAGGGGAAAGGTAGGTTTTCACGCCGATGCCTCCCTCATTAAAAACGGTAAACTCATACGATAAAGAAGGTGCCCCAAATTTAGGGTGTTGCCGCTCTGCATTTGCTGGCAAAACGGTAATAGATGAACTGGTTCGGCCTAAGTTTGGAACAATGGTCCAACTCAAGTCTTCGGTATCATTTTTATGGGTAAAATCAGCGGCCTCCATAACTACAATGCCATTGTTTTCCACAAAGCCAGCAGGACTAGACAAGTCGTTACGAATAGGTACTTCAACTACGTGCGATCGGCCTTCTCCGGAAAGGATAAGCTCTCCCATTGATTGCCCCTTAGGTGCTAGTTTCCAATCGATGCTTACAAAGACCTTTTCGTCAAACTGAATAGTAGCTCCTTTTGAGGATAGATTAATCCAGTCTTCTTTTGCGGTCACCGTATAAGTAAGCGGTTTAGTTCCTTTGTTAAAAATTTCGATATAATAATCTTGATCATTGATGGGATCAAAAGGAGCCAGCGTAGAGCGGTGGCGACTACTGCTCTCTCTTTTGAAACCGCTCCAATTTGGGTTAGTTCCTTGTTCTAAAAGAAAACCAAGTTCGGCAGAAGAATTGGGCTGTATGTAGGACACAGCAGGCATTTTGTTTACAGGGGGATTGTTCCAATTGGTATATCCAATATGCGTTTGCGACATCATGTGGTTCCATTTCCCATTTTCTAATTCTTCATGGTAATAACGGGTAAGCGCTGCATCCTTAAAAAACAATTCCTTCACCTGATCGGCATAATAATTGGTAGAAGCTCTCCCCTCTTTAGCGTACTGCATATTCTTGCCCGCAGCCACGTACATCTCATTGAGGTTGCTACACATTTCAACAGGAGAAAGGACCAATTGATAAAAAGCAGAACGGTGGCTTTCTGGCAGCTGTTTGTAAATTTCTCGGCTTTTATCTACCAATTGCTGGTATGCTGTTACGATTTCATCTGCCTCTCGATAATGAGCCAGGCTGTACGTTTCTGGCGTCAACATTTCGGGGGTACGACGGGCATTGAACTTGGTATACAATGACAATATTTCTGCAATCTCTTCCGCATGCTCTGCACCAAATTGCTGCTGAGCCCACTGCTGGTAATAAGCTGGCAAGTCATCCGCTTTGATTGCATCTACATCCCATGCATAATCCAAAAAAAAGCTAATCGGCAGTTCCATCGGTTTTAAATCGCCCACATTTACCAGCCACAAATCCTTTACGCCCCAGCTATAAGTCAGGTTCATTTGCTCCCAGACTCTTTCAATCTGGGTGACATTAAGCCAGCGATAAGATACGGGCCCGCCGACAAAATCAAAGTGGTAATACATGCCGAAGCCTCCTTTATACGATTGGTCTTCTTTCTTAGGGAGAATTCTAACATTTCCCCAGTTGTCATCACAGAAAAGCAGCATAATATCGTCCTCTACCCGCATTCCTTTATCGTAATAATCCTGTACCTCTTTGTACAAAGCCCAGACCTGAGGTGTTTTTTCGGTAGGTTTCCCTGTGACATCTGCGATGATTTCCCGTTGGTCACCAATAATTTCTTCCAGTAGAGAGACTACCGTCTCTTCGGTCATTGCTTCATCCCCATCTCCTCGCATACCAAGTGTGACTACACCTTCGTAGCGTCCCATTCGTTCAATGCCTCCTCTCCAAAAGGCCCGGAGTTTTTCTTTATTTGTTTCATAATTCCAAGCACCTCCTTCAAAACGACTCCACTCATCATGGGCACGCATCATTGGTTCGTGATGAGAGGTTGAAATAACAATCCCATATTCATCAGCCAGTCTTAGGTTTTCCGGATCATCATCGGCAAATGCACTAGGGGTCCACATTGCTGGCCACAAATAATTACCTCTATTTCTTAAGATCAGTTCGAATATTCGTTCATAGAACTGGTGGTTAAAACCTCCAAATGTTTCTATTGCCCAATTCCTTAGTGCAGGTGCCTCGTCATTGAGAAAAACCCCACGGTATTTAACGGATGGAGACTTGGAAACGAGCAGCTCTTTTTCTAGCAAGATTTCCTTGCTTTTCTGCACCGGTGTGTCTGCCCACCAATACCAGGGAGAAACCCCAATTTCTTTCGACAAGCTAAATACCCCGTAGGCAGTGCCGCGCCGATCACTTCCTGCAATTACAAGCGCTTTATCAACTCCGGGTAGCGGATTTTCAATGGTTGTAATAACATATCGTTCCCAATCTCCCTCAATTTGTAGAAGTTCCGTATGCGTTGAAGCCAATTGGTCAATAAGCTGACTTTGGCCAATCGTCCCAATAATAACAACATTACCTTTCAAGGCTTTCAACGCTGTATGAATGGCAGCTTTCTGATCCGTTACCAATGCTATGTCTTGGGCAAAAAGATGAGCCGCTCTCCCTACTAACTTTGCATCTGAAGCATCATAATAAATGGATGCGACTTCATTACCTTCCACCAATTCAAATGTAGTGTTTGCTACACCTGAAAGGTGGCTACCATCAGCTTCTGCAAATAAGAAGGATGGAAGTACTAAAAAAAGCAATAGCATATACATTGGTTGTCAGGTTTTAGGGCATATCAGGGTAAGGATCTATAAGTTCAATAGAACCATCTTCGAGGTGAGTCATCTCTGTTACTTTTACCGACCTCAGGTGAGTTACTCCCTCTGACAGGCTGGAATCATGGTAGAATAAGTACCATTTGCCACCAAAAGCGCAGATGGAATGATGTGACGTCCAGCCTACTACCGGGCTAAGAATTCGTCCACCATAAGTGAATGGCCCATAAGGATCATCCCCGATGGCATAACACAAAAAATGGGTATCGCCAGTGGAATACGAAAAGTAGTACTTGCCTTGGTACTTATGCACCCAGGAAGCTTCAAAAAAGCGCCGATCGTTATCGCCAGCGAGCAACGGGTCTCCATTTTCATCGAGGATAAGTATCTCGCGTGGTTTTTCCGCAAACTGGAGCAAATCATCTGTTAGTCGAGCAACAATGGGGCCCAGTGCTGGCGCTGTTGCCAATGGTTCTTCGTTTGCAGCATCGTATTGATGATTACGGTATTTTTGAAGTTGCCCACCCCATATTCCACCAAAGTACATGTAGTAGATGCCATCATCATCTTTAAAGACAGCGGGGTCAATTGAATAACTGCCCTCTATTGCACTAGCTTCTGCCTCAAAAGGCCCTTCCGGGCGATCACCTACCGCAACACCAATTTGAAAAATGCCATCCGGGCGTTTGGCAGGAAAGAAGAGGTAATATTTACCATCTTTCTCTGCTGCATCTGGTGCCCACATTTGGCGTTCTGCCCAGGGAACATCTTTAACGTGTAAAGCGGGGCCATGATCTGTTGCCTTCCCATCGGGGCTGTCCATAGAGAGTACATGGTAATCCTCCATCGCAAAATGATCACCAAGATCATTAAAGGGAATACCTGCCTCTATATCGTGTGAAGGGTAAATATAAATACGACCGTCGAAAACGTGCGCCGAAGGGTCGGCCGTATAAATATGGCTGACAAGCGGCTGTGAAATAGCTTTTTTGTTGAGCACATCAAAGTTGATATGGTCTATATTCTCTTCTGGCATGGAAACAATATTTTTTTTTGATTATCCGCGTCGACTAAGTAAGTCTTGTTCGATTTGGACTTCCATCGATTTATTTATTTTGTAGAAAAACAGCAGTGATGCTCCAATAATAAAAAAGACTGAAGGATAAATACTGACCAATAATCTGGTTCCCTCAATCGCCGACACTGGCTGAACAACAGCCTCTGCTACGCCACTGGTAGAGATATAATTATAAGCCCCCAGAATCCAAGCCACTAGTGCTCCGCCAATAGACAAACCCGCTTTAAGACCAACCATCATCGCAGAGAAAATGATGGCAGTCGCTCTTCTATTATTCTTCCATTCGGAGTAGTCTGCTACATCGGCAATCATCGCCCATAGTAAAGGGATTGTAATGCCATAAAAGAAACCATGCAGGATTTGTGAACCAAACATCAAGCCCACCGATTCTGGAGGGAAGAAATAAAACGCCAAAATAAACAAGGTAGAGATAACGAGTGCTACCCCAAAAACATCGCGCTTGCCATATTTATCGGCCAACCGCTTAGAAAGCCCAATTCCTACAATCATAAAAATGATTCCTCCGGCATTAAAAACACCAAGCCCCATCGACGTAGCATTCTCAAAGCCCAAGCCCAGCACATTCAATACACCTTCCAGGGGTTTCAGAAAAACGAGCAGACTATCCTTGCTCACGTAATTTTCGAAGTAATAGACATAAGAGCCGCCTTTCAATGCCAAGGTGATAAAGACAAGAGTGGTAAGCACGAGCATAATAATCCAAGGACGGTTCTTCTTAAGGTCCGCGATGTCTTGCTTTAGTGTCGAGTTTTGCTCTGGCGTTGGTATTACTCGCTCCTTGGTCGTAAAAAAGGTAATCAGCAACATAACAATACCAATAATCGCTAATATCGTCATCAACTTTTCAATACCAGCAGCTTTGTCTCCGTCACCTACCTTGAGGATAAGGTCATACATAAATACTTGTACAAAAAACTGCGCTGCCATTACGGCTACAAAACGGTAGGCCGACATACTATTACGCTCCGACATGCTACCTGTTATGACACCACTTAATGCGGAGTATGGCAGGTTGTTAGCGGCATAAAGCAACAGCAATAGTGCGTAGGTTACAATGGAATAAATGACTTTGCCTTTGTAACTGAAATCAGGAGTACTAAATGCAAAAAGCGCAGCTAAGCCCAAAGGAATGGCCGTCCAAAGTATCCAGGGGCGAAACTTTCCCCAGCGGGTGTTCGTCCGATCTGCTAGTACCCCTATAATAGGGTTAAAACCAAAAGCAGCTACCAAGCCAACGACCAGCATAATATACGAAGAGTCTTCAGGGCTTAGCCCGTAGATATCCGTATAAAAATAGGCCAAATAAGTCATTAAGGTCTGGAAGACCAAATTCGCAGCCAGGTCGCCAAGCGAATAGCCAATCTTCTCGCCTACCGAGAGTTTATGGGAAACAGTACTCATTTTTTCGTTTGTTTTAGTGTTCAATACTCTCCTTGAGTGCCATTACCCGATGGTAAGCCTCCTTTTTTTGATAATTTTCATCAAAAAGCAGCGGATAATTTGTGCGTCCATTAATGGGCCAATTATTAAGCCACGAATGACCATCATGCACCCCCCAAAAGGTTACCCGACTTATTTTATCACTGTGTTTAAGAAACAGTTTGAAAACGCCTTCGTACCGGTCTGCCAACTGGGTCTGCACAGCGTCTGGTAGTATTTGAGGATAGGGGTTCATGAACTCACTATTTTCAAAATCCTGGTTCACATTTGCACCATCCAAATCCCAAGGGTTGGGTAGCACTCCAATGTCCAATTCTGTAAACATGACCTTTACGCCCAGTGCGTGATAGGCTAAAATACTCGCTTCAATTTCTTCAAGGGGTGGCCCGGATAAATTCCAATGCGCCTGAATCCCCACACCGTCAATCTTTGCTCCAGCTGCTTGAATATCTTTCACCAATTGCACACAACCGGCTCTTTTTTCAGGTTGGCACAGGTTATAATCATTATAATAAAGCTCTGTGTCAGGATCTACCGCAGCTGCTAACTTGAAGGCCGTTGGTAAATAGTCTTTCCCTAAAAGGTTTAGGAAAATCGTCTCTCTAAGCGTGCCATCTTCATTGAGTGCTTCATTGACAACATCCCAACCTGCTACCTTTCCCTTATAGCGTCCAACAATCGTATTGATATGCTTGGCAAGGAGTTCCGCCAACTCGGTACTATCACTGATCTCGTTTACCCAAGGGGCCAGCTGGCTATGCCACACCAAGGTATGCGCAATGAGTTCTTTGTCTTGTGCTTGAGCTAATTCAAGCAATTTATCAGGCAGTTCAAAGTCATACTCCTCTGGCCTGGGGTGAATATGCATCCATTTCATCACGTTTTCCGGCGTAAGACTATTAAATTCGGTAGCAATCAATGCAGCAGCCTTGGCATCTTCTCCCATGATTTGCGGAGCGCTTATGGCAGTCCCTATCGTAAAATCTGCTGCAAATGCTTCCCTTAAGCTATTCAGGTCCTCTTCTTCTACAGCTTGTGTATTTGAGGTTCCGCATGACACAAAAAACGTAGTCAATAAAAACCAATAGGTAAATAAGTAGATTAACTTCTGCATCGGTGCTCTTTTTTGAAACCTGTCATCAAGAATTCTGTGACAAGTATTTTAAGTAGAGTTTTTTAGAAAATTAGTTCGCCAAATCTCCCAACAAGCTCCCCTTTTTTATTTACAAACCTAAGTATAGGAATAATTTCATTAAAATCACACAATCGATTGCGTATATTGTAGAAAATACCATATAGACTTACTTACGATAATGAATAATCGGTTGTTTAGCCTCCTATTAATCATTGCTCATTTCTTTCATAAATAATTTGGAGAACAATTGGGTATTTACGATCTTTGCGCACCGCGGAAGGATGCGGTTCGGCCGGAGTGATGAAATTGGTAGACATGCACGTTTCAGAGGCGTGTGCCTTCGGGCGTGCGGGTTCAAGTCCCGCCTCCGGCACTCACTTGTAAAGAAAAGGGTTTATGGACTTTTAGTAGTTCATAAACCCTTTTTTATTGTTTAGTATCAGCAAGAAGATAAAAGTATCAACCTGTACTTTTTAATCCCCCGGCTATTCCATTTGTTAGTAATAATAATTTCTTCAACAAGGGCTCCGCTATTTCCGGTGTCGTTTCCCTTGCTACACGCCATGCTTTGAGGTATTGCAGTTGCAACTGGTGTAAATTTTCTAGCACTCTGCCTCTTCGTTTGGTGTTTTGCAATTGACTCATTCGCCGATCAGTAGCCGGCTGGCCGAATAATTCCGTGATCTGACGGAGTCCTGACTCACGATCTTGGAGTAGCAGGGCCATCAATTCATTTCGAATATCTTTTTCATCTACCAGCTCGGCAAACGCTTCCATGATCACCGGATCTGAATTGAGCAAGCTGGTCTCTACTTCAATCAGGGTATAATACAGTAAAGGCCAATCAGTGGAGGCATCGTGAAGGGTTTCCCAGCATTCTGGTGCTTGTTTTTCCAACTGCCTCAGCGCCGTGCCGACCCCGTACCAACCTGTCAAATTAAATCGGGCTTGGTTCCAACTAAACACCCAGGGGATAGCACGTAGATCAGCAAGACTGTGGGTGCCGGTTCTGCGAGCCGGGCGGGAACCGATCTTACTTTGTTCCAATACATCAATCGGGGTCGCTTGGGTATAAAAAGGAATGAAACCAGGGTGATCAATAAGCGAGGGATACGTTTGCTGAGCCAGTTGAGTAAGTTGTTCCATTGCCTCCAAGAGTGGGCTGGCAAGCGCAGGCGGATCTTGAAGTTGCATCACTTGGCGGGCAGTACCAGCCAGCAGCATCTCCAGGTTGTAAGTCGCATTTTTCAAATTGGCAAACTGCTGAGCAATCGTCTCTCCCTGTACCGTAATCTTGATCGCCCCGCTCACTGATCCGGCGGGCATACTGTCCAAAAAACGGTGATACTTGCCTCCGCCGCGGCTGATAGTACCTCCCCTTCCATGGAAAAAACACAAGGCTGTATTATGTCGGGCCGCAGCCTTACTCAATTGTTCTTCGGCTTTGAATATATTCCAACGGCTTGCTAAGATACCACCGTCCTTGTTACTATCGCTGTAGCCCAGCATCACCTCCTGGAAGTTATTATGCCGACGATTGATGGTCACCGGATGGCTTAGAAAATCCCCCAGTATACGATCTCCGGCTTGCAGGTCATCAATGGTCTCCAAAAGTGGCACCACAGGGATGGGGTGATTGAGCAAGCCCACTTCTCTAAGGAAAAGATAAACGACTAGCAAGTCGGTTACATCTCTGGTCATACTGACAATAATAGAACCGATCCCGTCAGTACCATAACGCAGCACATGCCGGCGTAACACATGATAATAAGCCAATACTTTATCTGCTTCCGGGCCGCAACTATCCCCTAATACCAGAAATGGCCGCTTACTTTGCAGTTCTTTATTAATAAACTGGAAGCGTTTGTCCATATCCCAGTTTGCGAAATCAAAATCTTTGAAGCCAGCAGCTTGAAGTATCTGGCTAATCGCCTTTTCGTGATAGGCACTATTTTGGCGGATGTCCAGTTTCACAAGGTGAAAACCAAAACATCGGACTTGCCGTTCCACATCGAAGAGCAGATCCTGAGCAATGCGTTGCGCACCAATCTCCTGAATCGACTGACGCAGCAACTTCAGATCCGCCTGAAGTGCTGTCGCGTTGGGGTAATAACATTCCAGGTCTGTAGTGATATTAGCTTGGGTGTTATTTAGTCGCGCGACCATCAAATTTACATATTGCCGGTAAGGGCTCTGCGGATTTCTTGCCAATGCTTTGGCTCCTCTATCACCAAGTACTGTAGCGATCCGTTGAATAGCTTCCTTTAAGGCTGGGGGTGTTGCTTGATGTACATCAGACATACTCAAATTGGCAGCCAGCTTGAGCAACTCTTGATGCAATAAATGAAGCGCTACCTCCCTATGTTTCCTCAAGGTACTTTCCGTGAATTCAGCCGTTACATAAGGGTGACCATCTCGGTCTCCTCCTACCCAACTACCAAATTCCAGGATCGGAAATTGTTCGGGCTCGCTGAGTCGAACAGCTGCAAATCCCATCGCCTTCCAACTTCCGCGTAGCCGGCGGTCACTTTCTCGGAGGGCCTGCGG
>NZ_JBOEFX010000082.1:0-57612 GCF_050633125.1 Lewinella sp. | reverse complement strand
CTAGCTTAACACCGATCAGTAAGTGATGTAGGTTTCTTTGCTCTGTAAGCCACTCTTGTGCTGCACACCTGCTGGCAAACTGCGAATGATCCGGTAATACAATTTCTCTTGCCCGACCTTGGGGATAAACTGCTGATTGAAGCCATGGTCTACAAAAAACTTCCAAGGAGTATACTGTCCAGCATCGCCCCAGTTGGGCGTAAGGCCGCCTTGGGTTATCATCTGTTTCAATTGCTCTTTGGCATAAAAGCTGTGGTGAGCGTGATCGTAGAGGATGTTCATTTTGTGCACTACCGGTATTGCCAGTTGTAGCGTATTCATATTCAAAAGATTTCCACCGCCTCCGCCATTATTGACTTGGAGGTTTTGAATATTCACGCCACCGCCGCCTTGGTTATAGGCGCTTACGATTTCGTTATTGGTCAATTTATTGTCTTGGCCATTGCCGGTGTAGCGGATGCCGATAGCGTACAAGTCCATGCCATTTGAGATAGGCTTGCCGTGCAGCCAGCTACTATTTAGCGGATACTCTCCGGCACCAGGCACATTACGAGTGTAAGGAGAGGCTGTAATCGAACTCCCTAAATTCGTGGCCATCAGCTCTTGCAGTGGCGTTTTGTAATAGTGGTGAATCGGCCAGCGAACCCCGTGCCCATTATTATTGATCTCATTACCCATATTTATCGCGGTAAGACAAATACCAAGTAATGGTGGTACAGCGCCGTAGGCATTAGCACTTGGATTTAGGTCATAAAAATCCCAGGCTTCATCGCCGGTATAGGTAGCTGTTATTCTTCGTTTCAAGCTTCCATTACCCGCAGTGACCTGAGTAGCCTGGTTGGTATAATTGTTCCATTTGGTAAGGATATGCGAGTATTTACTAGTCCGGAAGTAAAGGGCATACAGTTCGTGTTCGTTTTCACCAATTGACGAACTATTGATTCGAGTGTATTGTACGTTTGCAGTATTGCCTTGCCCAAAGTCGGTGGTCTGAGTTTCGGTAGTCAAAGCAGACTCGTTGTTGGCCAACCATGCACCAGGTTTCTTTTCCAACAATGCTAGCAATTGCACCATGTAAATGGTCTCGTGCTCAAGGCTTGGCATCTCAAAAGTGACCTGCTTCTTGGAAGGGTCAAGCTGCAAAGGAACCTCTCCTATCACGGTTGCGCCATTCTTAATCTGGTGGAAGCGAACGACGAAGCGGTACTGGTAGTTCTCGGGGTCACTCGGCTGGGTCGCGAAAAGATAACTCGGCCAACTCTTAAAGCGGATCACTCCATTGGCTCCATCGTCTTTGTAGAAATACCGCTGGTGGCGACGAGGGTAAGTATCAAGAATATTACTGTTCGTCAATACCTGAGGGCGGGCGCCAGTCGTAAATTCCTGGGTTTTGATTTCGTAAGCCGTAGCAGGATCATTTTCAGCTACCGTAATGGTTTTCCAAGGCGTTTCTGCTATGCTAAACTTGCGGTGCTCGCCCCATACTTTTGCCGTAAGGCGGTATTTACTATAACCTTTCAGCGCCTCATCTGGGCGAAACTGGGCGAGTTGGGTTTGCTTCAGGAAGAAATTCCCTGCTACCGTTTCCGCTTGATTCAGGTTTACCCATTGGTCATTTTGCCATTTGGCAACTCGCTCCAACTTCACATTATCAAGGGAAAACCGAAACTCATGGTGTGTACTGTTGGGGTCTTCAGGATCTTCCTGCAGCAATATGTTTTTACCAATAGGTAAATTGAAAGCTACCTGAGGGGTAACAAACACATCTTCGCCGCTGCCTTTAGGGGCCATATCCGCAATAATTTCCAATCCCTCGAAAGCGCCTCCCGAAGAAGGTGTACAAATTTGCCCAGCCTCAAACTTGAAGTTGAAATTACCTTCCAGTTTGCCGTTTAGTACACTGTAGGCACCCGTTGCAGCACCTTTCACCCAGGTAGGGTTGGGCAAGCCAACTTCAACTGCAGCATAGAGATAAGCGGAGAACACTTCTATTTTTGTTTCCAAAAACCAGGTATCAATATCAATGCCGCAAGTAAAATCAAAACCTGCATAGGCTTTGCCAATGGCATAGTAATCATTGAAACCTACCTCATTCATACCTTCACAGCTGATCGCATTTTTAAGTAAAGCCACATCGTAGCCCACTGTCAAATCCATATCCGCATAGAAGATCAAGAACTTCAGATCATTAGCAGCAAAGTTGATTTGTTGGCCAAAAGCCAGCCCTTCGTATACTTTATCTCCGCTAAGGTTACGCACCAAGGAGAAATTTTCTAGTCCTTCTTTGTTTTGGAAACCAGGTGGCAAATCAGGTGGAGGAGGAATCTGGTTTCCCATCATAATGTAGGTGCCTACTTCGTAAGCAGAGAAAATCTTCATGTTCATACGATCACTAGGCGTACCTGCCAGAATTTTCCAAACCCCGGGGGCGAATTTCGTATAAATACTTCCCTCTCCTACAAGCACAGGGTTTTCTTCCGATCCGTACATAAAGTCAACCCCAAAAGTGCCTTCAAATGTCTTATCCGGGTGGGTGTACATCATGTCTACGGTCGCTAAGACTTTGGGGTCGTCGCGCTCCATAATGTCGGTCATGAAATAGCCATCGCCCGTCAAGCGGATAAAATCGAGACCACCATTGCTATTGATTTGCATACTAAACTCTATATCAGCATTGAAAGGCGTGGGGTCTGGTGAAATACCGATGACCACAGAAGCTTTCAACCCAAAGAGCGTATTTTCATCAGGTAGGTAGGTGACGCCGGAAGAGGTTGCGCCTACTTCATTGAGACCTGCAGCAGTGGCAGTTCCCGGCTTGCCTTTCATGTTCTCAGCGGATGGAAATCCAGTCGCTTTCATGTGGTAATAAGCTCCGCCTCCAAAACCATAGATGGCAAAACCTGGTGCCACTACTATCCCTGGTTGAATAATGGCTTTGGCATCCACAAACCAGTAGCGGTAACCATCTACTTTGCCAAACTGTACTGTGAAGGTTTCAATGCTCACACTAGGCTGAACAGTCGCTGAAAAATCGCCACGAAAGCCTCTACCAAAAGTAGGGTCACTACCATTGTAAAAGTTGACTTCTCCGTACATATCCATGAACCCGAGGTCCGCATCAACAACGATTTTTTCCAGTTGACTGCCGTCGTACTGCCAGCTTTGGACGTTGCCTTCTTCTACCAGTGAGCCAGAAATGCTCAGCTGCGTGAGGCCTTCAATGGATTTGGTCGCATTATGGAGTTTTACACTAAAACCCAACTGCAAGCTGGCTTTACTATCACCGATGACCAGCGCCACGCCTTCTCCTTCATTTTCGGGATTTATGCTTACTTCAAAACCATTCAAGGACTTTTGCGGGCTGGCCAGACTGAACAGCTCACAACTCAGGTAAGGTGCTTTGTTTCGGACAACGAGATGCTCAAAGGCCATGTCTGGAAAATCGAGCGTCATGCCCTCCTGATCAGGTAAGCCCCCTGCCAAAGTTAGCGAACCACTCATATCCGCAGCTGTCAGCACCTCTTGGCCTTCCACAGTGACCGACAGCGTGGAGCCAGGCAGCAATGTCAGGTTAGCCGCCCACATATCTACAGAAATATCATCGAGGGGATTGATCGTAAATTCCATCCCTACATCCTGGTCTGTCTGGCTGAGTGAGCAGCTGTAACCAATTCCCGCATCGCTAATAGGCAAGCGTACTTCACCATCGAAGATACTCTCCTGCAAGCTGTTATTGACGAGGGTTAATTGAAATTGATCAATCGAAAATTGCCACCCGCCAAGGTTTCCCTGATTGAGTGCTAGCAAAGGTGCAGCGGATATCTCACCACTTACGCCTAATTTATCAATAAGCAGATCCTCGGCATTGATCGTTATTCGATCATTGTTCTTTTTACGCAAGTAAGTCGGAAGCTGAAGCGCTAACTGCGGAAAGTAAAAGCCTTTCCATATTTCGCTTTGGTTGCCCTGATAACCTGTCGGGTACTGGATGCCGTCGATTGCACGAATATCCGAGTAATCCACCATCACTTGGCCTTCGCTGACTTCCAAACCCTTGAGGCCTTTTACATAAAAAGCGGGCATGCTCAGTTCTCCAATAAAATCGCCCCAAACACTTGCCAGAAAGAAGAAATCGGCAGCTACAGGGTCATTGCCTTCCACCGGAGTGAGCATATTGCCATTAAAGACAAACGCTCCGGCGACTTGAAGGGATTCATAACCTTGGCAGTCCCACTTGACGCGGGTGGTTTGTTCGCCTTGCCCTGGTTTTACAACCAAATCAATATTTGGCCCAAATGGAAGCGCGACTTCTGTGCCCAACATGGTCAATTCCTGCAAGCCTTCTGCGGAAAGTCCCGTTGGGTGAAAACAAATGCCCTTGCTTCCAAAAGCTAAGATTTCGTTGATCGCTTCGGGGATTTCTATGGGTAGGAAGGCGTTGAGCAAGGCGCCATCAGGACCAAAACTCATGCCCGTGATATTGAGCAACTGGGTCAAGTCTTGCACATCGGTTTTGAGCGCGAAGGGGAGATTCGCTGCACCGTCAGGGTTGAGTAGCTCGGTATAACGCTGACCTTGTTCTACGTAATTCTTTACTTGCTCTACTTGTGATGCGGTGATTCCTGCCAGCTGGCCGCTGGTATTGCGCATGGCTTCGGTAATCGTAGCTCCTGGATCGGTGATGGCAAATGCCTGGCCATTGATAACCTGCCCTTGTGCATTGACCTGAAGGTTATCAAAGTCAACATTGACCCAGGTATTGAACATCGGAACTTCTATCTTCCCTTTACCGGTAATATTGTTTCCACCCCAGGCTACTTCCGTTAGCTCCATATTAAAATAACCAAGGCTGAGGGTAGAACCAACGCCAAAACCACCACTGACCGCTGGGCCATTAGGAAGCCCTGGGCTACAATTTACCGGCGAGCACGGTGCCTGATAATTTTGATTGGGATCGGGTTGTGGATTAACGATTACTATTTCTTCATCATCGTCGGGCACATTGTTATCAAGTCCGCCATCTTCTGCTTCGTAATGAAAAACAGAGACAGGGCTATGGCCCTGATTGCGATACTGAATCGTCTGAGAAGGATCGTAAGCTGTAACCCTCACGGCGTAAGTTCGTCCATCAATGAGTGGTGGTAAACCCGCATCATAGACCAAGTTCGGGGAGAGAATATTGTCTCTTTGAAAATAAACGCCAATACCCGGATACTCAAACGCATCATTAGGATTGGGAATATTGTTCATCGTCATGTCTATCAATTCCAGACGATAGCGGGTATACAGTGGCAGCCCGCTAGGTGTCCAGTTGAAGATCAAAAACTGGGGTTGCTGTGGGTTGACCGCTGCTTCGTTTTGGGGCTGAAGGAGTATCGGGGGATCATAATGGGTAATAAAAAGGTTGGTACACCCTTGGAATTCATTGGATAAAGCCGTGCCATTGACTTCATAAGTCATAGCGCGCAGGCAAATGGTATAAACGCCTTCGGGGAGTGCGCCACTTTGGATGAGCTGCTCGCGATCAAAACCTTGGTATTGGACATCATTTTCATTGATGCCCTGATTGAGGTTACGAAGTTGTGCCCCGTTTAGACTTAAAGTCTGAAAAGGCATCAGTGTAATCGGGCTAGCTGGAAGGTAGCTGTTTTTGACTTCTAAGCTGATTTCTCCACCAGCTTCTTCAATACTTGTTAATAGCTTAACCTGCACAGTAGTCGCCGAGGTGTTGGTAAGCGTAACCAACGTTTGGCTACGAAACTCCAACAAATCCTCCAAATAAACAGGGTACGGAGGACTAATGGTGAGGCTCACGTTGACCGACTGGCCAAAACCACGGATCGCCAAAAAGAGAAATAGCCCAAGAAAAAGGGAATAACTGCGTAAGGGCATGGTGCTTTGTATTTTTGTTCAGGATGAAAAGCACTACAAATTTGCCCGCCCTGGGGTCGGTAAAGGTTTATCGAAAATGCAAAAAGTGTAAAAAAGTGTAAAAATGGGAGGGGTGTTCGTTCCGAAGTGTCGGAACTCACGGTTGTGCGATTCCGATAAATCGGAATCGGGGGGTGCTCACTGCGTTCGCGGTTTTTGATGGCTAAAAAGGCGATCTCCTTCATACAAGGAAAACAAAACGTGAGCGAAGCGAACACTACTACAAGCGCAGCGCAGACTCTATCACCGCGACGGCCTTTTCCCAGCTGTAAGATTGTACTCTTTGCGTACCTTTTTCAATCAAAGTATTGCGCAGGTCTTCGCTTTCGTACAAACGTTTCATACCAGCTGCGATGGCCGATACATCGGTGGGGTCAACCAACAGGGCAGCATCTCCTGCGACTTCTGGCAGGGATGACACAGAGGAGGTGAGCACTGGCACCTCTGCCTGCATGGCTTCCAAGAGCGGCACACCGAAGCCCTCGAAAAGAGAAACATACGCCAGCGCAAGGGCACTGGCCACCAAGCGCGGCAACTCTTCGTCGCTGACATAACCCAAAAACTGGATGTCTTCTTTTACCGGAGAGTTTTCATAGGCTTCTTTAATGCCACTGGTCTGCCAAGCAAATCGCCCTGCAATCAAGAGTTTTAATGATGAAGATGTTTCTTGTTTAAACAAAGCAAAAGCCTCCAGGAGTCGTACAATATTCTTGCGCGGGTGAAGTGCCCCCAGGTAGAAAAAGTAATCCTCCCCTTCAGCGTAAGCTTGCTTTATTTTTTCCTTTTCCAGAGCAGGAAGTGGCTGGAAAGCCGGAGAAGGTGCATTACAAGCAACGGTAATTTTATCTAGCGGAACCTGGTATTGCTGATGGATATCTTGTCGGCAAAACTCAGATACCGTCACTACTTTTTCGGCACGCTTTAGATAACGCGGCACGTATTTGTGATAATAACGAAGGGCCCAAGCCGGAATCTGTTCCGGATAATGGACATGAGCAATATCATGGCTTACCATTACAGTAGGCACCTTGCTACGTAGTGAACAATAGCCGTCCATACTAAGAAAAACATCGGCTTTATACCATTTTAATGCCACAGGAATGGCCCATTCAAACCATAAATACCACAGCCATCCTCGCCGAGCAGGCGGAGGCAATGCTAGTGGTTTTACATTATCTGCATAGACGAATTCGTCATCAAACGGTCTATCAAATAAAAATAGAAAATCGTGTTGTGGATGTCGCTCAACAAGGCGACGGGCTACTTCATGCGTGAAGCGCCCAATGCCTTCCAGGCGACCAGTTAACAGCAAGCGGGTATTTACGGCAATACGCATACCGCGAAGATAGGGGTTTGGGGGTATTTTCCATGCCTGATTTCAGCTTACCTAAAATACCGCTCTAGCCTAGTAAGAAAATCCTGTCTCCGAGTGGAAGACACCGCAAGGCTTGCACCACCTTCCAGGATTACATAGCCACCTTTACCACGCACGTAACGATCTAGATAATCAATATTGATAAGATAGGAACGGTGTATCCTTATAAACTGATAGGGAGCGGCGAGCCTGTTTTGCATATCCTGTAAGGTTCGACAGACGAGGAGACGCTCTCCATCCTTGAAATGAAGGAAGGTATAATTACCTGCAGCTTCAAGATAGCAGATATTTTTGATGGGCTCAAAGCGAAGCCCATCTGTAATAGGGAGTGCAATTTTGGGGTTACGAATTGTTAGTGGTAACGCCCGTGATGCTTTTGTCAGTGTTGGTTGTTGTCCGGAGATAGCAGTCATAATAGTAGTAATTAATTCTGCTGCATATTAGGCCAATTACAAGGGCAATACAAACCGAAAACAAACCAAAAGTCAGGTTTCTATTTTTTAAACAAATACACCTTTGTCTGGGTTCTTACTTCAATATTCCTTAAATTGAAGGCAATGTTATCCGCTTTCAACCGACTTTCTAAAAATGTCCAAAACACCCTCCAAGCGCTTATTTGCGTTGATCAAATCGTTATCAGGCCCCGAAAAGCGCTACTTCAAAGTAGTCAATCGCTCTGATAGTGGTAGTAAATATTGGTTATTGTTCAATGCCATTGAATCCCAAGAAACCTTTAACGAGGCGCTACTACAGCAAGAGGTTTATGGAAAAACACCGGTACAAAGTCGCAAATACTCCGAACTTAAATCCTACCTCTACGACCTGCTCTTGAAAAGTCTACAGCAGTACGATGAACAAACATCGGTTGATTACCAGCTCAAGCACCTGCTGATGGGCATACGTTCTCTGCATCGCCGCTGGCTCTTTGATGATTGTAAATACATGTTAAAACGCACTAAAAAAATCGCGCTAAAATACGAGCGATTTAGCGTGATATTAGAAGTTTTAGATTGGGAAAAACAGCTGGCTTACGCCAGTGTCGATGTCGACTACTTAGACAACAACCTCGCCCTACTCCAAGAAGAAGAACAGGCTTGCCTGGCCAAAATGGCCAATATTAAAATCTATCAAGGACTGTTCTACCGTCTTTATTTAATGGTACAAAAAAATACGGTTCGTTCGCAGGAGGGCAAACAGGAAGTAGAAACATTAGCCAAGCATCCACTATTGATTTCCGAAGACCAATGCCTATCCTTTCGGGCTAAAATTCTCTTCTATCGTATCCACTCTATCCTCCATTATCAATTCCGGAAGATGGAAGTATTTTACACCTCCTGCAAAGCCCTCATTGAGTTCATGGAAAGCGAGCCTTCAATACTAAAAGAAGACAGCACACAGTACATTGCAGCGCTTAGCAACTTTGCTGCCAGTTGCGGCTACGAGGGGGCTTACCAAGAAATGAGGGATGTTTTGGAAAAACTTCGCAAAGTAAAGCCACAAACCATTGATGATCAGCTTAAAATACACCGCCAGTATTACAACAACTACTTTGGTTTGTGTATCAACACCGGCAGTTTTGAGGAAGGCCTCAAAGTATTAAAACGCCATTTACAGGATGTAAAGAAGATAGACAACTCTCTCTTTGAACACCGTAGTTTCTACTTTCAGTACTTCTATATTTACTTTGGTGTCGAAGATTATGACCAGGCTTTGAATTACCTTAATGAGTGGTTGAATCTGCCTCGAAGTGTGGACCAGCAAGACCTCCAGCACCTTGCTCGCCTGTTAAATCTGGTGGTACATTTTGAAGTAGGGAATACCATTCTGCTCACCTCTTTATTACGATCTACACAACGTAACCTCCAAAAGAAAGGGCGCTATAATACTTTTGAACAACTGTTTATTCAATGCTTAAAACAAGCAAATCAACTCCCTGCTTACCGGGAACAGCAAAAAGTATTCAAGGAGTATCTGAAAAAACTAGAAGCCCAGCAACTCACTGCTCGGGACCGAGCAACCCTCCGCTTCTTTGATTTTGAAAGCTGGCTAAAAAGCAAGGCTACTCGCACGTCTTTTTCTGAAGTCATCAGGGCTAAAAACAGTTTAGCTTGATCTATCCAATTCGGATAAAATCAAGCTAAAAATAATACGTACAAACTAAAGTACAATTTCTTTCTAAGGCATAATTTCCTGCTGCCCACTCCCCATGGTCGATGGTTGTGTGGCACTTGGCCCGCTGCCAATCAGCCCTTTAGAGCCCTTAACATCCCGAATCCGGATGGTAATCTCATCCCAACGCACAGTAAGCGAACCTCTGACAGTACCCGGCATTTCGCGGTAGCCACCTTTTACTTGCTTTAGTGCTTCCGTGTTTAGTGCTGTTGGCAATTTTTTATTGATGTTTAGTTTCTTTTGGTTCATAAGAAGTGTGTTTTACTGTAGAGATAAAAAATAGGTCTTTTTCACTTTTATGAAAGTACCACCATTTACGGATTCTGGCAAACCTAATTTTGCAAAAAGTCAGGTTGCTGAAAAGAAAACTGCTACAATTCAAAATACACCAGAATTATAACTAATATAATTTTGTCAATTTCAATATTTATGTTATGTTTATTTATCTCAAAAACAATTTGCTGTACTGACACTAGTGCTCCTTACTAGAGCCGAGCATCCGTAACTTTCCTAACGACAACCTTGTATTACCGGGCTAGAGCTACTCCTTACCGTAACACCAGTAAGGAAATTAACTATTCACCTATTATTGAAAAAACCAATTTTATGAAGCGAATTTTACTCTTATTAAACTTCCTGTTGATACTATTTATCGCTGGTAATGGCCAGACCGTAACAATAGGAAGTGGCACAACAGCATCTGGCTCTACTGGCAGCGACCCAATTGATGGTTATTATAATTCATTTCGATATCAAGTTGTATATACGAAAGCAGAACTAGAATCGGGGGGTACTCCTATGACTATAAATGATGAGATTACAGGATTAGGGTTTGACATTGATGGTGATTACGGGGGAGGTGATTTACTTGATTATACAATCAAAATCGGCCATACTTCTGCTTCAAATGCCAGCAATCACATCAGCGTAACGATGACGACGGTAAAAAATGCCTTTGACTATAATCCAACAGTTACAAGTGCTGGCTCTTTTGACATGATTTCGTTTGACAACAATTTTGTTTGGAATGGAACAGATAACATTGTCGTTGAAATTTGTTCAGATGGGCAGAATCCTTTTAGTAGTCCATACGGAAGTGTTAGAGGGGCAACAGTTACTAACGCATCCAGGAGATACCGTGTTGATGGAGCAACTAGTTGTGGTGTAAATACAAACACCACTAACAACCACAAGCCGAACATTCGTTTTAACTACATAGATGGTGTTCCTCCAACCTGTACTGGCCCTACCGCTACATTTACAGAAGTAGAAAACTGTGCTACTGGCTTTACGGTAGATATCAATGTCACCTCTATGGGCGACGCTGACAGTTACGATGTACAGGTAGGCGGTAGCTCTGTGGGTACCATTTCAGGAACAGGAACAACCAATGTCGGGCCATTTACCAATGGTATCCCTGTCGACATTACGCTTATTCACGATAGCGATTCAGATTGTGATATTACCGAGAACGGGTTGGTCAATGCCACTACTTGTCCGACTAGTGTAGATTGTGGTGGCGGAGGTGTGACTGACACTTATTGCTACACAAACTCCGACTTCGAAGTCATTGAGTTTACTTCAAGCGACGGAACCAGCCCCCTAAAAATCACATTTAATTCCGGCACGGTTGAAAACACCTACGATGAGCTAATTGTATATGATTCTGACGGTACAACCGAGCTATACAATGGTTATGGCAGTAGTGGCAATATTGCTGGACTAACCTTTACAGCTAGTGGCTCAAGCATCTCTTTCGGAGTACAAGCCGATATTTCAAACTCCTGTGTATCAACTGGGCAGACAACTATCAACTACACTGTCACGTGCCTATCCTGCACCCCTGCTACTGCTGGCAATGCAGCCCTCAGCCCCAACTGCCCAACCGACAACTCCGTCACCTTTGATGTGACAGATATGGGTAGTGCAAGTTCCCTCACGGTCACGAACAATGCTGGCGGCACAAATCCGTCCGACATTACGAGTACGGGCACTGGCTTCACCATCACGGGGCTTCCTAGTGATGGTAGTACCGTAACGATTACACTTACTCCTGATGATGACCCTACCTGTGCCATTACGCTAGGGCCGATTACATTAACAGCCTGCCCTCCGGCAGAAGATGTTTGTACCGGAGCTATTGACATTCCTGTTGCGAGCAGCTCCTGTGGAAGTATGACAACAGGCAACAACACGGGGGCATCGAATAGTAATAGTGATTCACCAGCACCTCCAGCAGCAACTTGTACGGGTTTTAGCGGTGGTGATATCTGGTTCAAATTCACAGTACCAGCTAGTGGCAATGCCATTATTTCAGGAGCATCTTCTGATTGCTGTTCCTACCTCTGGTATGAACTATACGAAGGTTCTGATTGTGCCAACCTGACCAAAGTAAGTTGTTCTAGCACAACTGGTAACAACCCCTCATCCTTTGAACAAACCGTCAGCGGACGTACACCTGGTGAAACACTATGGATCAGAGCATGGGACTCAAGCAATGACGATGGCCCTGGTGATTTTAACTTCTGTGTTTATGAGCCTTGTTCTATCAGTTTAATTGCCGATGGTGGAACAAGTACGGCTTGTAATAGTGGCACCAACGAATATGCACAGGACGTGATCGTTACCTACACCGCAGCTCCATCCACGGGTACACTTGACGTAACAATTGACGGTGTTACCGTTAATACAGCAATAACTAGTAGCCCACAAACGGTAACAGTTGCCGGTCTTACTGCTGATGGCGCTAGTAAAAACGTAACTGCTGCTTTCAGTGATGACGGTGGATGCTCTTTAACAACGAATGGCGTTTTTACCGCCCCTGCTGCCTGTGGGTGTGGTGTTCTTTCTATCACTGATGCAGGAACTGGTATCATGAATTGTTCTGGAGCAACCTACGATTATGAAGTGATTGTCACTTTTATTAATCCTCCAGGAACTGGCACACTGGATTTAACAGCTGGTACTGGCTCTGCCAGCGTCGCTATTGGCAGCAGTCCGCAAACCGTTTTAATCACGGGGCTATCAACAGATGGCAATAGTGTTAACGTAACTGCCGCCTTCAGTGATGATGGTGCTTGTACCACTACTGCTAACTCCCTATTCACTGCTCCTACGGCTTGCCCTCCGGCAAACGATGACCTTTGTAATGCTATTGCATTAACAATTAATAGTGGCTGTACTGGAGATGCTTACACCAATGTTGCAGCCACCACTCAAACCAACGAGCCTGCAGGTAGTTGCTTCTCTGGTGGTGCACAAAAAACCGTGTGGTTTTCTTTCACTGCACCTGCGTCAGGTAATGTGGAAATAACGACAGATATAGCTCCTGGTGACCTGAACGACTCTGAGATTGCTTTATATGGAGAAGGCGGTAGTTTTGACTGTACTGATTTATCTACCCTCACTGCCCAAGTCGCTTGCGACCAGGATGGCGGAAGTATAGGATCCGGCTGGATGTCCGTCATTAATGCTACCGGCCTGACCGATGGAGCTACCTACTACGTACAAGTAAGTGGTTATAGCAATGCTGATGGAGATTTCTGTATTGAGATCAATGAACCGTGTAGTATTTCAGCGATTACTGATGGTGGAACAAGTACGGCTTGCAACAGTGGTACAAATGAATACTCACAAGACGTTATCGTTACCTATTCTGGAGCTCCAGCCAGTGGCACATTGGATGTAACAATTGACGGTATCACTGTTAATGCAGCAATAACAAGCAGCCCGCAAACGGTAACCGTATCCGGCCTCACTGCCGACGGTGCGAGCAAAAACGTAACTGCAGTCTTTAGTGCCGACGGAGGCTGCTCGTTAACGACCAACGGCGTTTTTACTGCTCCGGCGGCCTGTGGTTGTCTAATTAACAGTATTACCGATGCAGGTACTGGCGTCATGAACTGTACGGGTACAACTTACGACTACGAAGTTATTGTCACCTTTAATAATGCCCCAGGCTCAGGTACATTGGACTTAACGGCAGGAACCGGTTCTGCCAGTGTGGCTATTGGCAGTAGCCCGCAAACCGTTTTAATTACTGGCCTAACGGCAGACGGCAATAATGTTAACGTCACCGCAAGTTTTAGTGCCAACGGTGCTTGCACAGCTAGTGCCAATGCACTGTTTACTGCACCAGTAGCCTGTCCGCCAGCAAACAACGATTGTGCCAATGCTACTGTTATCCCCGTTACCTTGGACGGTACTTGCTCTAACCAGATTTTAGGTACAAACGTGGGTGCTACGGCATCAGGAGAAACACCAACACCTAGTTGTAGTAGCTTCGGAAGCGGAATCGACAACTGGTATATTGTTACGGTTCCTGGATCAGGCGACGTAACGATTGAAATGCAATCCGCAGGCGGACCAACGGACTGGGGAATGCAGGTTTACACAGGAGGCTGTGGTAGTTTAGTTCGCCTTGAATGCGATGATGATGACGGATCAGGGCTTTTCCCCTTAGTAACTTTAACAAGTCGCACGCCTGGAGAAGAATTATTAGTTAGGGTTTTTGAATACAGCAATAATGAAACAGGTACTTTTAACATTTGTGCTTATTCTACCCCTGAATGCGGCGAAAATTCCGTTTACCTAGAAACCGCCAATGGTACTTACGACCTCGACGATCCTTGCGACGATAGTAACGGTTGGACTTACTACAGTGCCCCTGGATCACTGGGCAATTATATGTTTGCCATTGAATGGGATCCCAATAGCACGGGTGCTAATGCCACTGCTAAAGCCAATGCCGATGTTAGCGTAAACATACAGAGTATGATTACTGCGGAAAACGGAACAACCTCCGCCTCCTATGGCATGGGCCGATACTGGAACGTTGACCTGAATGGCTCATCAATGAACGGCTTGGTAAATGTTAAATTCTTCTACGATCCGGCAGAGAAAACAGCAGTAGAAACAGCAGCTTCAGACTTCGCCAGTGCCAACAGTGTCCCTAACAATGGCTTCTCTTGGTTCAAGACTGAAGGCACCGCATTTACTCCAGGAGATATTACCTCTTCCGATTTCCAATCCAGCGTCGTACTCTTAACCGAAGATGGATCAGGTACAGAGAATGGGGTTACTTATGTCCAGTTTGATGGTATATCTTCTTTCTCAGGTGGTACAGGAGCTACTGGTGCCGGTGCAGGTTTTCTACCTGTAGAGTTGATGGCATTCCGAGGAAAAACCATGGAAGCTGGCAACAAACTTTCTTGGGAAACTGCCACAGAACAGAATGCAGCTCACTTTATCATTGAACGTTCAATAGATGGTCATTCTCGCTGGCAAGATTTGGGCAGTGTAGCCGCAACGGGAAATTCTCAGTCCATCCAGCAGTATAGCTATATGGACGATAAGCCGCTAGCCAATGCCTACTACCGTTTACGGATGGTTGATCAAGACAATAGCTTTGCCTATAGTCCTATCATTCAACTACAGCGAGAGGCTAAGGACGCCGGCTTGGCGGTATTCCCCGTTCCTGCTCAAGATGAAGTTCAAGTAAGCTTCTTTTTGACACAAGCAGGGCCAGTTGCTATAAGCATTTTTGATTTAACCGGTAAATTGGTAAGTAAAACGACCTTGAATCTTACGGTAGGTAATCAACAGGAAAGATTGGATATCAGCTCTCTCTCAAGTGGTCTCTACCTCTTGAACGTCGAGATTAACGGGAGACGGTACGTCGAACGCTTGATAAAGCAGTAGTGCTTTTCAGTTCTTAAAAACATCAACCCGGATTTTGCCAAAACGCAAAATCCGGGTTGTTTTTTAAACGTGAGACTTGAATGTAAATATCTCTTTTTGACAGCACAAGTCATTGTACAGGGTATGTGGTAAATTCAGAGGCCACCAAAGCCCCTTTACCCTATACTAAGTATCTATTACAGTGAGGCGAAGCCTTACCTCCTACCCGTTACTAAAATCAATCTCCGTATTATCACCAATGTTCAAACTCTGGCGTAAACCAGTGATCGACGTATCATTACCTACCACTGAACGTTGAAGAATAACCTCTTTTATACTGGTGTAATTACCAATAATCGATTCTTTGAGGATAGCATTATTGATCATCACATTGGAGCCTACCGTCACGTGAGGGCCTATGATGCTGTTAGAGATACGGCAATCTTTACCGATACTTACGGGATGGATGATGATCGAATTCTCAAGATTTGGGATATCCTCCGAGGCGAAGCCTTCTCTATCCAAGAAGATGGCATTTGTTTCTAATAGTACTTGACGCTGCCCACAGTCAAACCAATTATCTACAGGATAGATATCGAAATGAACGTCTTTTTCCAACATCCGCATCAGAGCATCCGTCAGCGGAAACTGCTCATTGGTTTTTATTTCTCTACTGATATTGAAAGACAGCGCATCGATCAATAGTGGTACTTCCTTGATTTTGTAAATGCCAACCATAGCCAAGTCTGACCTCGGTATACGGGGTTTTTCTACCAAACGATGTACTTTTTGGCTACCTCTCAGTTCAACAACACCAAACTGGCGTGGATCAGCGACCTTCTTTACTGCCAGGCAGGAATGCTTATTATGAACGATTTCTTCAATCTTGGCATCAATAATCACATCTCCAAAAAAGATAATGATTTCTTCTGCATCAGCGAAATGCTCACGTGCAATCCAGAGGGCATGGCCAGAGCCCAGGCGATCCGTCTGTGTAACAAATGTGGCTTCTAAATCAGGGTATTTGTCCTGAATATAACTTTCAATTTTCTCACCTAGGTAACCAACGATGAAGATAAATTCTTCAACCCCTGCTCCCAACAATTGGTCTACAATAAAAGAAATAATAGGCTTCCCTGCTACTGGAATCAGTGGCTTGGGTTGGGTATAAGTGAGAGGTCTCAGGCGTTTTCCTGCTCCCGCAACGGGAATGACAGCTTTCATAAGGGAACAGATTAAAAATTTAGTAAGTTGACAAGGTAAGCATTAATTGAATTAGAATCGAAATTTGCATTTAAAAACCACCTCGTGTTAGACATGGCCTCAATCCACTGCAACTGTTTAGCACTCCAAACCTACGACAACCCAATGCTCTCCATCAGGCGCCTGATAGCGGGTCATCTCCACAAAACCTACCTTCTCATGGGCACGTATTGAACGGGTATTGCGTTCAGATATTTCGGTTAGAATTAGATCAAAATGAGGTGCCATCCGCTCCTGCATTTTCTGGTAAAGACCTTTAAAAACACCTTGCCCACGGTATTTTCTAGCCACACAAACTTGCCCCATCAAAATATAACGAAACGATGCCACTGGCTGGCTTTGCCATTCCATTTCATGAATTCTTTCTATAAAAGGAACTAGAACAGGGACACGTTCTTTAAAATCTTCTGTCATCGAGAGCGCATAACCAACTACATCATCACCTGCTTTTGCCACGGTATGCGCAAAAGGATGGTTCATATCCCGCAATAAATCCATTTCATGAACCACAGTCAAGAAGCCCTGTTCCAGTGCTTCCTCTGGACTGATACTCCCTGGGAGGTTTATGGATTGAAGCGCGAGTATGCCCTCCAAATCGTGATCATTCCGAGCAGATGTATATTCGACCATACTAGAACATTTTGGCCTGCCCATTTTCGTCTAGATCAAATTCGATACTATCTCCAGCAGATAACTTTTTGCTCCCCTTACTTTCTTCTTTTACTTTAGATTCCTTTGCTTTCGCCAAAGGAGGCCCTTGTGTCTCCAGTAATTTTTTAGAGAGACTGATCTTCACATCTTCCAACTTATTGCCAACAGATTTCCATCCTTTTACGTCAATAAACTCGGCCAAATTTATCGATTTATCTTCCTTGCCTTCTTTGGTTCGAATGCTGTATGGAAGAACAGGCTGTTCAGCGGCGCTCGCATAAAAGAGCTTCGACTGATTATGCTCCGTAATATAAGGGAAACGCTGCCCAGTACTCGATGTCTCTACTTTAAAGCGTTTGACTACGGTCCACTTACGCTCTCCTTCGTAGTAAACGGCGCTAATCACCATATCCTCATGGTATTTCCCTAAGAAAAACAGCTCCTTGGGTTCAAAACGCTTGTTGATATCCAGGTCCATCAATTCGTACGAACCATCGGTATAAAGTGCCATCAACTGATCACCGGTATCGAAAGCTCCTAGGTAAAGGCCGCGTTCGTCGGTATTGAGTCGGCCACTCACATTATCCATCCACATTTTCATAGCACCCAGCGTAGATTTCCCTACTTCTTTGAGCGTAATCTTACGCACCCCGTAGCGGGTCATGATATTGCCCTTTGAGCCACGTCCTTTGATATCTATTTCTCCAAAATCAACGTCAAAATTCTTGATTCTTGCCTTGGCATTTTGCGTAAGCTGTACGTTGATCACCTCTGCTTCGCCATTCGGATTAGCACTGAAGTAAAGTACTTTGTTGAGCTTATGCCCCGTCGTCAGATCATATTCCCGATCTCGGGTAATAGCGGTTACATTAAAGCGCTTGATCATCGAACGGCCCGTTTTCGCATCTACGTAAACTAAATTGTACGTAGTTCGATCATCACCTTTCTTCCAAACATCAACATGAAGAAGGTCTTTACCTACGAAGGTTTTATCATCAATCCTGGTTACCATGAATTTGCCGTCACGACGGAAAACAATGACGTCATCAATGTCCGAACAGTCGGTAATGAAAGTATCTTTCTTCAATCCCATACCCACGAAACCTTCCTTCAAATCGGCATAAAGCTTGGCATTGTTTACCACTACCTGTGCTGGCTGCACCTTATCAAAGGTGGTAATTTCCGTCTTCCGGTTTTGGTCTTTGCCATACTTGGCTAACAAGTGCTCAAAAAAGGCAATTGCATACTCCGTAAGGTGAGCCAAATCATGCTTTACTTGCTTGAGTTCTTCTTCAAGCTTAGCAATAAGTTCATCAGCCTTGAAAGTATTGAACTTAGAAATTCGCTTGATCTTTATTTCCGTCAGGCGAACAATATCGTCTTCGGTGATGTCGCGAATCAACAGCAGGCGATCATCCTTAGGGCCCACTTTTTCGCCGGGCACCCGAATGTATTTTCGCAATCCTTTATCAATAAGCTCTAGTACTGCCTCCCAGGTTTCGGCTTCTTCGATATCGCGGTAAACACGCTGCTCGATGAAGATTTTTTCCAGACTAGCAAAGTGGAGTTTTTCCTCCAGCTCTTTTTGCCGAATTTCCAACTCTTTGCGTAGTAAGCCCTTGGTGTTTTCGGTAGAGATATAAAGCATTTCTTCCACCGTAAGGAAGTGCGGCTTATCGTCGATAATAACACAAGCATTGGGAGAAATCGACATCTCGCAATAGCTAAAGGCATAAAGGGCATCAATCGTAAGGTCCGGTGATACGCCCGTAGCCAACTCAATAGCTATTTCAACTTCAGCAGCCGTATTATCAACGACCTTCTTGATTTTTATTTTGCCCTTATCGTTGGCTTTAATGATGCTGTCAATCAGAGAAGTAGTGGTGATACCAAAGGGCAATTCACGGATAACCAGGTTCTTGTTATCCACCTTTTCAATCCGGCAACGCACCTTCACTTTGCCGCCTCGTTTACCGCCTTGATAATCGGTAACATCGATCATACCGCCGGTCTCAAAATCAGGATAAATCTTAACGCGCTTGCCTTCCAGTATTTTAATAGAGGCTTTGATCAGCTCGTTAAAGTTGTGGGGCAAGATTTTCGTACTCAAACCTACCGCAATACCTTCTGCACCCTGGCTCAGCACCAACGGAAATTTCACCGGCAAGTGGATAGGTTCTTTTTTACGGCCATCATAAGAGAACTGCCAATCCGTCGTTTGCGGATTAAAGACCACTTCGAGCGCAAACTTGGTCAGACGTGCCTCGATATAACGAGAAGCTGCTGCCCGGTCACCAGTGCGGGAATCGCCCCAGTTCCCCTGCGGGTCAATAAGCAGGTCTTTTTGCCCAAGGTTCACAAGTGCATCACCAATGGCGGCATCACCGTGAGGGTGGTACTGCATGGTTTGGCCAATGATGTTGGCAACCTTGTGATAACGGCCATCGTCCATCTGCTTCATCGCGTGCAGAATACGGCGTTGTACCGGCTTTAGACCGTCCAATACTGCAGGTACCGCACGTTCAAGAATTACATAACTGGCATAATCCAGAAAATAATCCTGATACATTCCTTTCAGGGTAACAATATTGTCCTCATCACCCGGTGGTCTGCGATCGTCTTTATTGGGGTCCTGCGCTTGGCTCATCCTATTATTTTAGTCCTGACTTCAATCTCATTCTTCAACTCTCAACAGATAGCCTAAAGGCGCTGCCTAGAACTGACAAAATGCTTAAAAAGCTCGAAGATAAATATTCTCAGCAAAAGTACGAAAATCTTGTTTTTAAAACAAAAAATTTATTTCAAATAAACCATTGTGTTTTTTATTGGAAGACGAGTAAAAGAGGTTATTGAATATGGTGGTTTGAAATAAGGTCGTCTTGCTGCTGCTCGTCGGGAGACGAGCGGGATACAGTCTGTTAGTTAGGAAACTAACAGGAGCAGGTTACAGGTTAGTCGTGTAATATCGCTATCTCACATAGAAGGATATTAAATCACTAAGCCGAAACACTTCCCCAGGCGAACACCCCATACAAGTAAGGACATCCGAGTTTCTATTAACTATTCTTTCAATTATTTCTAGATCATATTCAGGTATTTTGAATCCGTCTTTATTGAGCCTCAAAATACCTATTAGGCCATATGCTTGGATATCCATATTCGTTGACGACATGAAATTCCATAGGCTCTCATATTTATTTCCAGAGCACATATCTTCCATTTCAATCCATTCTTTAGTAGGCTCTCCAGAAAACCCACATCCGCTGCTAAACATATGCGTATCAAAAAACTCTTTTTCTATATCCTTTATTCTTTTTGATGTTTTGAATAAAGTATTATGCGCTTTCAAGTAATTCCGTATAGCAGCCCTATCCTTAATTAGCAAGTTTTCATGATTACGATAAATCATTTTAATCGCTAAAATTCTGTCATTCTCAACTAACGCTTTTAGATTATAGTAATAATCATTCTCATCTAACTGAAAAGAGATGTTCTTTTCTGAACATCCAAAACCTATTTCTCTATTAACATTTCCATATTCAATAAACGTGCCTTCTAGTTCATCTTGAATTGAAATGATTAAACTCGGAAAATCATCGCATTTATCAACCATTTCTTCAACGGCACTAAACTGACCTATTAATACTGTTTGTAGGAAAATCAATAAGGAAAATGTCATCTGTCTTTATTTTACATAAAGGTCCAATCCAANNCACGATAGTTAGCAATAATAAAACAAGGCTAAAAATGTAGCGTCTAATCATGCACTCTTAACTATCTCTTTGTTAAGAATATAGGAAACGTAAACTCTCCTTTTTTTAATCCATTTTCAAGTTCAATGCCTTTTATTGACAAGTAAACTTGTGAGGAGGGGATCAATTCACCAATAGTCAATCTGTATACTTTGATTATCTCCTCTTCTTCAAGCATTTTGGCCAAATTGTCCATACTAATACCTTCAGGATAAACATAACTAAATTGAACACCTTCCCATTTACTCCCAATTCTGTTTTCTGCATTTTCCACGAAAACAGTATCACTTAACTGCATTTCATATTGTGCGAACCTAACTACTTCCTTATCCAGATCAATTTGAATATCTGCAAATCCTCCCGGCCCTCCTGTTGTATAGAACTTTATTTTCCTATTACTTTTTGATACTTCAAAGGTAAATGTACCTTCTGATGACATTTTATAGTTATCAATAAGCCCTTTTAACTCCAAAAATTCTTCAGGCGTTAAACCGAGTTTACTATCATATTTATCTGGAAATCCATTCTTCGATTCTTTCACAAAATCCACATACCAATCATAATTATCCTGAACATGAGAAAACATCTTTTGAAGCAACTCACCCTGTCTTTCTTTGCCCAATGACCCCGTCATCAAATCAGCAGTATAAAAACCCTCTTCTAACAAATCCTCTATGTAATCGCAAGGGTTATCAAATTGTAAAAGGTGAAATTCTTGAGCGTTTCCAATATTACACAAACTAAAAAGCAGGGGAAGTGCAACTAAGAGTTTATTCATCAATTACTTATTTCTTTTCGAAAAACATTCATTTTTAAGCGCTAAGCAAAATCGTTTACCCAAAAGTAAGAATTCAGTCTATAATTTTCAATCAAGCGATTTCATACAATCGCTCACTTTACTTTCTAATACCTTCCCACCCTACGACGCCTGCCGCATCCCCTGCTTCATCCTTTGGCCAATCCTACCGCGCATAAGTTCTGGATACTGGTACGTAATTCTTTGCTGCCACCGTGGAAAATAGTCTTCTTTTACCAACATATTGGCCGTGCTTTGGGCCAACTGTTGCGTAATCTCTGGACAGTAAGGGTACTGCGCGAGGCAATCAACCATAAAAGGCAGCATATCTGGCATCATCCGCTTGCCCTGATGATGAATCTGGAGCCAAACGATGGCCCGCGCTAATGGCAAGTGGTAACGAAGTAGCGGACAACAATCTGCCGACACAGGATGCCCATTGCGAGAGGTATGCCGCGCCTGCGTGATGACCGTCTGCAATACATGCCACCAATCATCGAGGATATTGCGCAGATTATGATCGTGCTGGGGCCAGTGTGCGAATTTCTTAAACTGGTGCCAATCATCCACCGGATGAGAACTACGGCCCAACTCAAAGAGCGCAGGAAGTACCTTGTTTAATTCGGCAGAAGGAAACTGTTCCAAATAACTGGATAGTGCCCGCCCAAAGGTGTCACAGGTTTTGATTCCTGAAAAGTGAAAGCTACCCGTTTCGTTTTCTTCTTCTGGCGAAGCACCGTTTTCAAAGAGTTTTTTCAGAAAAGTAATCATAGAAGACAGGTTTTTGGTCGCGTCTGGCCGCTGGTGTGTTTTCTCAAATCTTTTTCAAAATACGCTATTTCTTCGACTTTGTCAACCAAAAAATGTTAAAATAACACAATGTAATTTTTTTGATTACAAATAGGTAGAAACAAATCAACTGTCACTTTTCAGAGGGGAATCTTTTTTATCACATAGACATATAGCGAGTACATTTTATCACATAGCCACATAGAAGAGGGGGCTTAAATATATGTGTGTGTTGTCAAGCTCTTATTACCTCTCCCACAAACAAAAACCTATGTGTCTATGTGAAAACCTATTGTGACTATGTGATAAAAAAGGCATCTGGATTAACTTCATCACATAAACATATCCTTTTCTTTCACAAACATTCTATGCACCTCTATGTGATAAAATCCCGCGAATACGCAGTTCTTGCCCTATCTTGGGAATACAAAACTCATCAGAGAATAAAAACAATGCCATGCAAAAGCCATACTTGTTTACGTTACTGACCGCCCTGGCCTTCGGCCATTGGAGTTGTACCTCAACTCCCCCTGCAGAGGAAAGCACCGCTACCCTACCCTCCTTTGAGGTGACCCTCCCGGCTGAGTTGGCCGACCAAGCACTGGATGGGCGTTTGTTGGTCATGCTCTCCACAGAGGAGGAAGGTGAGCCTCGCTTTCAGATTTCTGATGGCCCTGAAACCCAGCTGGCTTTCGGGATGGATGTGGAAGGCTGGGAGCCTGGCAGCACCCTCACTTTCACGCCCGACACGCCTGGCTATCCCTTGGCCAACCTGGCAGATATACAAGAAGGTGATTACCGCGTACAGGTATTGCTCCACAAGTACGAGACCTTCACCCGCAGCGATGGCCACACCGTAAAGCTCCCCATGGATCGCGGCGAAGGCCAGCAATGGAACCGAGCCCCTGGAAACCTCCTCAGTACGCCCACAAAAATGAGCATCACAGCAGGCAAGACCCACCAACTGACCTTCGACCAAGCGATTGCCGAAATAACGCCGCCAGAGGACACCGAATGGATCAAGCACATCAAAATACGCTCTGAGCTTCTGAGTGAATTCTGGGGGCGTGACATGTATCTCGGTGCTCATGTGTTGCTGCCAAAAGGCTGGGCCGAACATCCAGATGTAAAGTACCCACTGGCCATTATGCACGGGCATTTCCCATCCGATTTTGGAGGCTGGCGCACAACTCCTCCTGATACTTCTACGCCCTGCGAATACAGCGAACGTTTTCAGCTCGATTGTTACAACCACATCGTAGAGCAAGAACAATACGCTTTTTATGAATCCTGGACAGGTGATGATTTCCCTCGGGTTATCGCCATCGAAATTCAGCACGCCAATCCTTATTATGATGACAGCTATGCCGTCAATTCAGAAAACCTTGGTCCTTATGGGGATGCGATTACCAGGGAGTTGATCCCCTATATTGAAGAGCAGTTTCGTGGTATTGGCGAAGGTTGGGCACGCTTCCTCTACGGAGGATCTACCGGTGGCTGGGAAGCGCTAGCTGCGCAGGTCCTCTATCCTGACGATTATGGTACCTGCTACGCTGCTTGTCCGGACCCCATTGACTTTAGGGCTTTTTGTTTGACCAATATCTATGAAGACAAAAATGCTTATTTCCTACAAAGTGATTACAAAACGACGGAAGTCCCTGGCCACCGCGATTACCTCGGAAATGTGCATAGTACCTTACGGGAAATGAATCAACGTGAGCTTGTACTCGGCACTCATAGCCGTTCCGGCCAGCAGTGGGATATCTGGGAAGCTGTTTACAGTCCGGTAGGCGACGATGGTTACCCCCAACGCATCTGGGACAAAATCACCGGCGAAATTAACCCCGAAGTCGCTGAATTCTGGAAAGAAAACTACGACCTTGCCTATATTATGAAACGCGATTGGGCAACGCTGGGGCCGAAACTAACTGGTAAAGTACACATCTACTGTGGCGACATGGATAATTACTACCTCAACAATGCCGTCTATCTGGCAGAAGAAATTCTCGAAGAAACTACCGCTCCCTACTACGACGGCGAGGTAGATTACGGCGACCGTGCCGAGCATTGCTGGAATGGTGACCCTACCCAGCCAAATGCCATCAGCCGCTTGCGTTACCATCAGATGTTTATCCCCAAATGGGTAAAAGAAGACATGCCAAAGATTGCGCCACAAGGGGCGGATGTTAGGTCTTGGAGGTATTGATGTGGTTGCTGGTTAGATGGTTGTTGGTTCGATAGTTTGTTGAACAATCTCAATTACGTTTGACCTATCAATTCCCAATTCAGACTTCCCACTTCCGACTTTATAATAAGAGGTTATTTTTATCAAAAGAGATACTATGCGTTATTGGCCTTTCTTACTGGTGCTTTTATATACTAGCGTGGTTGCTGGGCAGGATACTACGGATGTGTACCGCCTCAGTAAGATGAGTTACATGGAGCTGCCTTATGCACAGAGGATAAACTGTGACAGCACTCCGGGCGACAACCTTAGTCATCGTATTTGTTTAAACTTAGCTTTTCAGGAGGCTGATGCCGCAATGAATGCTCAATTTACGAAGCTGCTTGAGCAGCAGGAGGGCGACTCCTTGCGGCAGGAAATTATCATCTACCAACAAGCGTGGGTAATGCACCGCCGCCGGCATAGCCATTCCGCTGCGGATGGTTATCGCGGCCACTTGTTGGGCATCATTTATCTCAACCACATGCTGCAAATAACCCGTATACGGAAAGACGAATTGGACTTTTTATTGAGAGAGGAATAAAAAGCACCAAGTAAGCATATCCAAAAGAAAAGGGCCAAACGTATTCTCTACGCTTGGCCCTTCGCTTATCTATTATCTAATTCCTTTTACTGTTTATACATCCAGCAATAACAAATTAGGATTCTCCAAGAGTTCCTTCACGCGTACGAGGAAGGTTACCGAAGTACTACCATCGATTACGCGATGATCGTAAGACAGTGCCAGGTACATCATCGGACGAATCTTTACTTCTCCGTTGATGGCCATTGGGCGATTGAAGATGCCGTGCATCCCTAAAATAGCCGATTGTGGCGCATTTACAATAGGCGTGCTCAGTAAAGAACCAAAGACACCACCATTGGTAATCGCGAAGGTTCCTCCCTGCATTTCGTCCAGGGTCAGTTCGCCGTTACGGGCGCGGCCAGCCAGGCGCTTAATTTCTAATTCGATTTCAGCAAAGTTCAGCGATTCTACATTTTTAACGGGAGGTACAACCAATCCGGTAGGAGTAGAAATTGCGATGGAGATATCTGCGTAATCGTGGTATACCAGCTCGTTATCGTCGATAAAGGCGTTCACGTCAGGCTTTTCCATCAGTGCTTTAGCACAAGCTTTAGAGAATAAAGACATGAAGCCTAGCTTAACGCCATACTTTTCGACAAATTTCTCCTGAACCTGCTTGCGAAGAGCCATCACATTGGTGAGGTCTACTTCATTGAAGGTGGTAAGCATCGCCGTTTCGTTCTTCGCTTTGGTGAGGCGAGTGGCGATAGTGCGCCGCATACGGCTCATTTTCTTGCGAGACTCTTCTCTGCTGAAATCAGCACGCGGAGCGGGTGCGGGAGCCGCCGCCGCTGGAGCCTTGGGTGCAGGAGCGGTAGCTTTATCAGCGTCGGCTTTCGTTATTCTTCCGTCACGGCCAGTACCTTGAACGTTTTCGGCAGCGATATTTTTTTCCGCCAGGATCTTATTCGCAGCAGGGCTTGGATGCCCTTTGGCGTAAGAATTAGAGGCTGCAGCCGGTGCCGGTGCTTCTTCTTTCTTAGCGGGGGCTTCTTCCTTAGCAGGAGCAGTGCCTCCACTTCCACCTTCTGGAGCAGCAACACTGGTATCAATTTTGGCAACCAGTGCTCCAATCTCGAGATCCTCCTCTTCGGCAGCTACATGAATGAGCTTACCCGCAGCTTCTGCAGGAAACTCGAGGGTAGCTTTATCAGATTCGAACTCACAGATGGGTTCGTCAAGTGCAACGTATGCTCCGTCGGCTTTGAGCCATTGAGAAAGGGTTACTTCTGTGATGGATTCCCCAATAACGGGGACTTTCATTTCTACGATACTCATGAGGTGGAAATCAGTCTAATTAATGCGCAAACTTGCGGCCTTTGATTGAGAATACAAAATCTAACCCTGATAAATTTGTAGTACCAGATTTTTGTACGGTCTCTTAATTAACGCTCCGTAGTGCGATTTGGATCATAAAGGTAATAATGAATTACCGGAGGTGTGTCTTTTTTTTGTTCATTAGAAATATAAAGGTTGCCAGCAAGGTCAAAACACAAGCCTTCAGGTTGGCGGTGTAATGCTTTGGGCAACTTATCAATATGAAGAATTTCGCCAGCGCTATTGATAACGATTAAGAGGTTTCCTTTCGATGAAGTAAGGTAAAAATTATCCGTTAAAGGATGAACTGCCAGTGCTGCCGGACTCAGGTCAAAATCTGCTTTCTCTGGATCAAAAATATCACATAACTTATGGTGGTCTGGCCCAGGCTTACAATCCTTGAGGTAGGCGCTCACAGCTTCGCGATCTAATAACAACAAAGGTTCCGTAAGAAAGCTTTTCGTTTCTAAATCAAAAGCATAGATGGCTTTATAACGGTTGGGGTCTAGTTCTCCTCCTGGTTGTGCTTTACACGCCAACAATAACTGATTACGCGCCGGCCAATAACTCAAGCCTTCGATATCATTATCTCCCGTTAAAAAGCCGTTGTATTTTACTACCGTCTGCTCACTCGTACCAGCGTGAGCTATTTCATAAATAGTTCCCGTGCTTTTTACAACATAAACCGTAGACCCGACCTGTTCTACCCCTTCATAATCACCTTCTTTCCAGAAGGGAATTTGCTGAACAATTCGCCCAGTCATTTTATCCAATACAAACAACTCTCCCAACTCATCCTGTACAGCCAATAGATAAGTTTCCGTCGGTTCAACGGATAGCCCCGAGATTTCCACTAGCCTTTCGTCCAGTGAAAAACTTTGTGCAGGATTATCCCAATCATAAGGATCTGCATGATTATGATGCTCCTGACTGAAGGATACGGTGACAAAAAAACAGCATATAAAAAGGATAAACAAATGCTTCGGGGTCATGCACTTTTGGTATTTGGTTAAGCAACAAGCTATGATTTCAATTCGCCTCGCATAAAACGAAAAAAACGGCCAATTAGTACGAATTCAAAATGAGAAACAGCACGAAAACAAGGCCGTTTAAAGAATAAACATTAACAACTATACCAATATAGCAACTTTAACGTTTGAGTACACTAACATTTGAGTGACTTTATGCGTTCTAAAGTCGTCAAACCATTGTTTTGAACTTTCCCAAGAACATTTTTTCGCTCTAGCTATAAAAAATCATGCTTACCATAATTATTGTCACACTTATTTACAGATGGGTAATTACCCGTTTTTTCCGCAATACGCAATAATCATTGCGCAGAAAATAAGCTGAGCCGTCTTTGTGGTCTTCCAAATAGTTGACACGCTTAAATTGAACCGCTTAGCCAACTTTTTGAAAAACGACAACTCAATTTATTTCCGTGCTGTTCCTAATCATTGCGCAGAAAATAAGCTGAGCCTGTTATCTTTGAGTCATGAATCAATGGATAAGAGAAATTCACCAATATTGTCAGCGGCATTCTTCACCACCACCGGCTACTTTGGTTGCACTTGAGCGGGAGACCCACCTCAAGACGCTGGCTCCTCAGATGTTATCGGGTGCTTTGCAAGGGCGTTTTTTAGCCATGCTAAGTCGAATAATGCGCCCTCAACAGATCCTTGAAGTAGGTACTTTTACAGGCTACGGCGCACATTGCCTGGCCGAAGGTCTACTCCCCGCCGGGCATTTACACACCATTGAAGGCAACCCCGAGATCGTCTACCTCATCAAGAAGCACCTTACTGCTGCTGCACTGGATGAAAAAGTAACCGTTCATCAAGGCGATGCCAAACTCATTATTCCTACTATCTCTGGCAACTTCGACTTGGTATTTCTTGATGCCAACAAACGTGAATACGACCAATACTTCGACGCCCTTGCTGATCGTATCAACCCCGGCGGAATTATTCTGGCAGACAACGTTCTTTGGAGTGGTAAAGTAGTCAGCGGAGCAACCGACCAGGATACCCAAACGCTAGATGCTTTCAACAAGAAAGTACTCGCAGATGAACGTTTCCACAACCTGATCCTTCCCCTTCGCGATGGCTTAATGATGGCGCAACGCAAATAGATTAAAAAAATGGCTTTTTCCTTCCTTTGAAGTTTGGCAATTCCCGGGAATATGACCTATCTTTCCTTTCTTGTCAAACTCCTTTTGCTATGACCTTTCTTTGTATTTCTTTTTATTTTAAAGGTACCCGCTTTCTAGAAGCATGTGCCGCCGCTGGTAATACAGTGTATTTGTTGACCAAAAAATCATTGGAAGACAGTCCTTGGCCCAGAGCATCCCTCAAGGATGTTTTCTATTTAGAAGACGATGCCAATACGCCAAAGAATTACGAGGAAATGCGCAAAGGTATCGCTTGGCTTTTGCAAGAAAACAAAGTTGATCGCATCGTAGCCTTAGATGATTTTGATGTCGAAAAGGCGGCATATCTTCGTGAAGAATTCCGAATTCCGGGAATGGGGCAAACCACTGCTCGCTATTTCCGAGACAAATTGGCTATGCGCATCAAGGCTCGGGATGCAGGCATTCCTGTACCTCCTTTCTCTGCGCTGTTCAACAATGAAGAAATTAATGAATACGCTGCTACTGTAGCCCCCCCATGGGTTGTAAAGCCCAGGGCAGAAGCCAGTGCCTTAGGAATCAAAAAAGTTCATTCTGCCGAGGACCTCTGGAAGGTTGTCAATGAATTGGGCGAAAAACGCAACAACTATCTCGTTGAGCAATTCCTCCCCGGTGACGTTTACCACGTAGATGTTATCTCTAGTGAAGGCGAAATCACCTTTTGTCAGGTATCCAAATACCTCAACACGCCTTTTGAAGTAGCTCATGGCGGTGGTATTTTCCGGTCTCAAACAGTTCCTTACAAAGGTGTTGAAGACGAAGGGTTGCGCAAACTTACCGGCGATGTGATGAAAGCTTTTGGCATGAAATTCAGCGCCAGCCATACCGAGTTTATCCGCTCGCACGCGGATGGTCATTTCTACTTCCTGGAGACTTCTTCGCGCGTGGGTGGTGCTCACCTCGCTGAAATGGTGGAATACGCGTCGGGCATTAACCTCTGGGCAGAATGGGCCAAGCTGGAAACGGCTGTCGCTAAAGACGAGACCTACGAATTACCTACGGTACGAAAACACCATGCCGGCATCCTCATTTCTCTTGCCCGGTATGAGCATCCAGATACCAGTGGTTTTCAAGACCCCGAGATTGTTTGGCGCATCAACAAGCCTCACCACGTTGGTTTCATTGTTCAATCTACCAGCCGCGAGCGAGTGACTGAACTTTTGGACAGCTATGCCGAGCGGGTTTTCAATGAATTCCATGCCAGTGCACCGGCACCGGATAAACCCACCGATTAATTCCCTTCATGATCTGGGAAATCACTATTCGCGGGTTTAAAGCTTTTCTTCGTTTAGAAAAAGCATTATCATCTCACAGCATTGTAGCTTACGAAAGAGACGTTCGCAAGCTGGTAACATTCTTGGAGTTACACAGTGACGAAACACCTCCTCGCAAAATAACCCGGCAGCAATTAGAAAACTTCCTGGAATGGCTCAACGGTCTTGAGCTTGGCATCCGATCTCAGGCACGGATACTCTCAGGGATTAAAACCTTCTATACTTATTTACAAACAGAAGAAATTCTAGAAAAAGACCCCACCGAGTTGCTCGAAGGCCCAAAGCTAGGGCGCTACATTCCCGAAGTGCTTACCTACGAGGAAATTCAAGCGATGTTGGCAACGATTGATTTGAGTACTGACCACGGACTCCGAAACCGAGCTATGCTGGAAATGCTATACGCTAGCGGATTAAGGGTGAGTGAATTGACGCAGCTCCCCCTTCGGCACGTCTACTGGGAAATGGGATTCCTGAAAATCATTGGCAAAGGAGACAAAGAACGCCTCGTTCCTATCGGGGAAGACGCCATCAAACATCTTCGCTTTTACCTGGAGGGGGTTCGGCGACATCTCAACAATATCAAACCAGAAGCCCGGCACCTGATTTTCCTCAATCGCAGAGGCGGAAGCCTTAGCAGAATAATGGTTTACAACATCGTAAAAAAGTGCGCCAAAGAAGCGGGTATTGAAAAAAATGTAAGTCCTCATACTTTTCGTCATTCGTTTGCGACACACCTTATTGAAGGCGGTGCAGACCTCCGAGCTGTTCAGGATATGCTGGGGCACGAATCAATTCTGACTACTGAAATTTATACGCACCTGGATTCAGACTTCCTGCGGGAAACTATCTTACAGTTTCACCCCCGCAATCGTCCTATTGAGGAATAATTAGAGAATCAAAAATCGACTTCATGATTAAGAAATATGGATGGCTCATCACCTTGTTATTGGTCGCTGCTTTTTACATCGGCCGCTACTTTTATTTCCAACCCAAATACACGAATGGCAAGCCAGCACCGGCCTTTACCGCCCAACTCCGTGACGGCAGTCCTTTTGCACTCAGCGACCTGGAAGGAAAATATGTTTTGCTTGATTTTTGGGGTAGCTGGTGTGGGCCTTGTCGTGCTCAAAACCCTGGTATCGTAGCGTTGTATAATGCTTATCGCGAACAACAATTCAGCGACGGAGAAGGCTTCGTCGTTCTCAACATAGGCGTAGAAAAAGACAGCAGTCGATGGGAGCAAGCCATCCTTAGAGATCAATTAAACTGGCCCTATCATATTATGGACCACTCTACCAGTTTGAAGTTTTTCAATGGAGACATTTCTAACCTTTATGGCATTGCCGAAGTACCTACTTCTTATCTTATTGACCCACAGGGACAAATCATTGGTGTAAACATGACGGCAGAACAAATGGCACGCTTACTGGACCAACGGCTGTCAAAATGACGCACCTTCCGTGCTTGGCAAAGTAATTGCTATTGATAGTATGATGTTTAAAAAACTTCGACACTCAATGAGTAAGAAACAAGATAAAGAAACGCTTGACGAACAGTTGAACGATGCGCAAGACGTGGCCGAAAACACCGACCAAGAAAGCACAGAACCAACTGATAACCAAAGCGATAACGACAACAGCGAAGCAAAGCTGATGCAAGAACGAGACGAATTGCGCGACAAGTATCTCCGTCTGATGGCAGAGTTCGACAACTTCAAGAAGCGCAATATTCGCGAACGAATGGAGCTGATGAATACCGCTGCCCGCGACACCATGACAGCATTGCTGCCTGTATTGGACGATTTTGACAGGGCACAACATCTTTCAGAAGATCAGAAAAACTCTCCGGCCTTTCAGGAAGGAATCGAACTGGTTTATCACAAACTATTTTCTATTCTCAAGCAGCGAGGCCTCGAGCCAATGGAAAGCACCGGCCTTCCTTTTGACCCGGAGCTACACGCTGCAATCACTGAAATCCCTGCTCCGACAGAGGAATTGAAAGGAAAAATTGTCGACACTATCGAACGTGGTTACACTTTGAAAGGGAAGATTATTCGTCACGCGAAGGTAGTTACTGGCAAATAACAAGCAAGATGGCAAAGAGAGATTTCTATGAGATTCTGGGGTTAGATAAGTCAGCTGATGCGGCGGCCATTAAGAAGGCATACCGCAAATTGGCGATCCAGTTCCACCCCGACAAGAATCCTGATAATAAAGAGGCGGAAGAAAAGTTCAAAGAAGCAGCCGAAGCTTACGAGATCCTTAGTGATGAGGACAAACGTGCTCGTTATGATCGCTTTGGACACGCTGGTGTGGGCCAAGGTGCTGGCGGCGGTGGTTTTGCTGGCGGCGGCATGACCATGGATGATATTTTCTCTCAGTTTGGCGATATTTTCGGTGAAACCGGAGGAGGCTTTGGTTCTTTCTTTGGTGGTGGACGTACCTCTACCCGCAGCCGTGGAGAACGGGGTAGTAATCTTCGTATCAAAGTTTCCTTAACCCTTGAGGAGATTGCTAAAGGAGTTACCAAAAAAATAAAAGTCAAGAAGCAGGTTGGTTGTGACCAATGTGGTGGTAGTGGTGCCAAAGACAGTTCTTCGGTATCCACTTGTAATACTTGCCGCGGATCAGGTATGGTACGCCAGGTACGCTCTACCATCTTGGGACAAATGCAGACCACTACGACCTGTCCGACATGTAATGGTAGCGGCCAAACCATCAAGGATCGCTGTACCAAATGTAAAGGTGACGGCCGGATGTACGCTGAGGAGACCATTGAGATTCCTATCCCAGCGGGTGTGGAAGCCGGCATGCAGCTCAGTATGCGTGGCAAAGGCAACGCAGGTCGCATGGGCGGCCCCGCTGGTGACCTACTCATCAACATTGAGGAAAAAGCACATGACGACCTCCAAAGAGACGGCATGAACCTCATTCATGATCTCTACCTCAATTTTGCCGATGCAGCATTGGGAACGTCCGTTGAAGTTCCTACTATCGACGGGCGGGTGAAGATCAAGATTCCGCCAGGCACTCAGTCCGGGAAAATTTTCCGTCTCAAAGGCAAAGGATTGAGTAATGTTCAAGACTACGGCCAGGGTGATCAACTCATCCACGTAAATGTCTGGACGCCTAAAAAACTTACCGACGAAGAAAAGCGAATGATGGAAAGTCTCCGTACCAAAGAGAATTTCCACCCACAGCCTGGCAAAAGTGATCGCGGCTTTTTTGACAGGATGCGAGATTATTTTAAGGGATAATTTTTTGAGCGCCAAGTACCTGAATCAAGTACTTGGCGCTCCTAGTTTTACGTTCTATTCCCCGGCAACAACTAATCTTCTTTGTATGAACCGTCTATTCTACCTTTTCTCTTTCGCTGGATTCCTTGGACTTTTTGCTTGTGGGCCTAACTATGCTTATGAGCAAACACTGGAAATTCCAGAAAACGGTTGGTCCTATGAAGACAGCTTGCTGGCAACTTTCGAAATCCCTGACACGAATACCATTTATAACCTCCACTTATTGGTAGAGCATACGACCTTTTTTCCTTACCAAAATTTCTACGTACAGGTTATCACTCAGTTCCCTAATGGAGAACGACTTACGGAACAGGTTTCGTTGGAACTATCAGCTAAAGGAGGAATCTGGTTGGGAGATTGCAGTGGAGAGACCTGTACTTTAGACATTCCTATTCAGCAGGGAGCCTATTTTAATCAAGCTGGCACCTATCAATTGAGTGTTCACCAATATTCTCGCCGCGATCCTCTCCCTGAGATCAAATCGATACGATTTGCTTTAGAGAAAACCGACGGGGCTCGCTAAGCAGTATCTTCCCTGTTAAATTACTGATTTGATGCTGGTTAGACATGAGATAATTATACAGATCATAACATTTAGCAAAAAGTGTTCCGAAACGAGCCTTTTTTTTCTGTCCGCTATCTTGCGCTAAAGTAAAATTAGTGTTGGTAAAAAGGTCCGAGTAGCGACTAAATATTAACTTTGTCGCGTAATTTGAAAATATTCACTTTATCAATCTAAATGTATGATGCGTAAATTTCTACTTATCGCACTTGCGTGTGCGCCTATCTTTTTAACAGCACAGGTCGCTCGTACCGTTCTTATCGAAGAATGGACCAATGCCTCTTGTGCACCTTGTGCTGCACAGAATCCTGCTTTCAACGCACTGCTAGATGCCAACGAAGAAAATGTTGTATCTATCAAATACCAGTGGTACTTCCCAGGTTATGATCCTTTCCAGGAGCAGAACCCAACAGAAATTAACAACCGTGGTGAATACTACGGTGTGACTGGTGTACCTACCGCATGGATTAATGGTACGGCTCCTGGTGATGCCTACGCTGGCGGTGTCGGTGCTTGGGATATCGCAGGTGGTGGCTACGAAGGTGGCCCTTACGGTTATAACCAGGCAGTCCTGGATTTTGAAGCTGCATTGATGTCTCCTATCAGTCTGACATTGACCCACGAACTCAATGAAGATGCTACAGAAGTAACAGTAAACGTTACTATTACCAATGAGAGCCTTGAAGATTTCACCATGGACGATGGCCGTTTGCACGTAGCATTGTTGGAAGAAGAAGTAATCTTCCCTACTCCTCCGGGATCTACGGACGAACTAGAGTTCACCAATGTTATGCGTAAAATGTACCCAGACGAAAATGGTACTACGGTAACAACTATCCCTGCAGGCATGTCTATGGATTTCACCCTCACTGGTGCAGTTCCTGATTATATCTATGGCTTGAACCAATTGAGTGTTGTTGCTTTTGTACAGGATCACACCTCTACGGAAGTATGGCAGTCTGCTATCACAACTCCTCAAGCAATTGCTAATGCAATTGACGCTGGTTTTGGTGGCAACCTTACTGCTGATCCTCAAGGACTGTGTGGTGCAACCATTACACCTATCGTTGAATTCGTAAACGGAGGTACTGTAGACATTACCCAGGCTACTGTAAATGCTTTGATCAATGGTTCTGTTGTAGGTACTGTTGAATACGCTGAAACATTGGCACCTGGTGAAACGACTACACTTACTTTTGACGAGATCATCTTGGCAGAATCTAACAACGAGCTTACTTTCAATATTTCTGAAGTAAACGACGGTGTAGGTGTTGACATCAACGGTCTAAACAACTCTACTGCAGCTGTTTCTTACGGTTCTTTGTCTGACACACCAATCGGTACGGAACTGGCAGAAGACAATGAGTCTTACAACGCTATCTACCCAGAAACGGGCTTGGTAACTCCTGGTATTCCTTTAGGTGAATTCGGCGGCAACTCTTTCGTTGTTTACGCTGCTGCTGATCTTCCTGCAGGTGGTGACGGTGGCCCTATTGGTGGCTACGGAACGTCTGATCGTTCTATCTTCATCAACTTTTATCAGTGGAACCCTGCTGGCGCTACGGCTGATGATGCATCTTTGACTTACCAGAAGATTGACTTGACCGGCGCTACTACGCCTGCATTGATGTTTGATCGTGCTAGTGCAAGCTATGCTGGTGATGGTGTATCAGGTGACCGTCTACAAGTATTGGTATCTACTGATTGTGCTGCTACCTTTGATATTGTTTGGGATGCTGCTGGTGCTGACTTGAATACAGCTCCTGCTTCTGATCCATTCTATATTCCTTCTGCTGGTGACTGGGCTACAGAAACAATTGACCTAAGCGCTTACGCTGGTCAGGAGATCAATGTACAGTTCAAGGCTTTCTCTGCTTGGGGTAACAACCTGTTCCTTGACAATATCAACGTTAGTAACTTTGTTGCTACCGAAGAATTGACTGAAGTAACTGAAATCAGCCTTTTCCCTAACCCGGTTAAGGAAATGATGAAGGTTGACTTTACCTTGGCAGAATCTACTCAATTGCAGGTAGAAGTATTCAATGCTACCGGACAGCGCGTACAGCAACTAGGTGTTGCTAACTACGGTGCTGGTCGCAACCAACTCAACATTGATGCTGCTCAATTGAGCAATGGCATGTACTTCTTGCGCATGTTCAATGCTGACCGTGAATTGAACCGCCGTTTCATCGTTCAGCACTAATAAATATTAGTCTTCCGAACGACGGTGTTTAATACACTAAGGTATCCGTCGCGTCAGCTAGCTGACGCGACGGATTTTTGTTTTTGACAGTCTAAGTATTTACGTTACTTTTGCATAACATAGAAAAACATCTATTTTATGAAGCAAAATATACTCTTATTACTCGCACTCTGTTTAACAAGCTCTATTGTGGTAGCGCAAAACATCGAGTTCAGCGAAAGCCCGGTTATCGTTTCTAATATCGCAGCTAGCGATTTCGAAGGGGTAGCCCATTCAACAGTGTCCAATACCGCTGATGCACAGCGTAGTTTCACCTGGGTACGTAACACCATGGAAATAACCGATGGGTGGACTATCGCCGTTTGTGACAATGTGCAGTGTTATTCTCCTGTCGTAGGAACAGAAGATTTTGTACTTGGTGCAAATACTGCTGGCACTATGGATATCCATGCTTACCCCAATGGTGTTGATGGCAGTGCCGTCGTAGAAATTGTAGTAACAGACAGAGATGATAGCTCACTGACAATGTCAAACCTGTACTACTTTAACACTGGCCCTTCCAGCACTACGGAAGCCAGCCGCCAAACCATCAAGGTTTATCCTAACCCTTCTAACGGACTCTTTTCCGTTAAAGGTGGTAAGCAGATTGCCAGCGTAGAGGTGTTCAGCCTCACTGGCCGTCGGGTAAAATCGTTTAATTACAATGATGGACAGTGGTATGATATTTCTAACTTACCTACTGGTACTTACCTGGTTCGTTTGATTGATCGTGATGCACAGCAGCTCGTAACCAAGCTGATAAACAAGCTCTAAAGACTTTTAATGTCTTAACAAAAATGCTCCTTATTGACTATGTCAAAAGGAGCATTTTTGTTTTTGCCTTACTTTAATCGTATTCGGACATACTTGATGGTCAATCCCTTTCGTAAATGGCGGTTTTCATAATAGGTCTTGAATGCTAGCTCTGGCATAACGAGTTCCTTACTGTAGATATCATCCTGGTGCAGTTCCAATGTCGCATACTCATACGTTTTCATCACGAGGAGGGTGTGTTCGTACAATTCAGGAGAATCCGTTTTAAGGTGAATCAACCCTCCGGAAGGGAGCATTTTGCGATAGCTATCCAAAAAACGTGGACTCGTTAGTCGTCGATTAATTTTACCATTTTCCAAGAAGGGGTCAGGGAAAGTAATCCAGATTTCACTCACTTCCTCGGGATGGAAAAAATGGTGCAGTTGCTCAATGCGCGTACGCACAAAAGCAGCATTATTTAATTCATTTTGGAGCGCATACCGAGCACCTTTCCAAATACGTGCTCCTTTTATATCTACCCCGATAATATTGCGTTCTGGATACATCTCTGCCAAGGCCAAAGTATATTCTCCCCGACCGCATGCCAGCTCTAGTGTAATCGGGTTTTCATTCTTAAAATGTTCACTTGCCCATTTTCCCGCACGTTCTACTGGCGCTCCGCCTTCACCCAGTAGGTGGGGATTGTCGTAATGAAAATTTTCATAGACATTAGGGAAACGTTGAATATCTGCAAACCGCTGAAGCTTATTTCTCCTACTCATCTTATTTTTTAGATTCTCTGACCATTAGAGCTGCAAAGGTAAGGTGATTTACAAAATTGCGTAGTATTCCGCCTGTACTTGCCTATATAAATAACAACTTATCGCGCTAAGCCTACGTTTTATTTTCAGATAAGCGTATTTTGATCGATGTCTGTCAGGTTCAAAGATTAATGATTATGAAAAAGATTCTTTTACTACTCCCCTTTCTTGTATGCTATTTTTTCACCATGGGGCAGGTGCTCACTGTTTCGGAAGAAATTCCGCTGAGTTCAGATGTAGCTTATGAAGTCATCGGAGAAATGGGTAATCATATCCTGCTTTTTCGTGACCGGAAGACAGAATTTGAAATCCAGGCTTTTAATCCTCAAATGCGAAAAAGCTGGTCTAAGGAATTGATACTAGATCGGCGTCTGCCTTCTGTACTGGGTGTTGTTCCTACCCAAGAGGACTTTACACTGCTTTATTCCTTTCGGCACAAAGGGAATACCTTAATCAAAGCACACCGCTACGATCCTGCTGCCAACCTTGTAGACTCTTCCCTGCTTATCAATTTGGGCTACCTTTTCTTCACGCCTCGTTTTGAACTTGTTCGTTCTGAAGATCGATCCAAACTTCTGCTGTTTTACGTTGAAAATCAGGATATCGTACACGCCTATTCTTTTGACCTACCTACTCAGTCCGTAATATGGGAATACAAATTCCCTCTAAACGATTTCTTGTTCAGTAGGGATTTCGTACAAGCTACCGTCGACAATCGTGGCGAGGCCAATTTCATTTTTCAGAAAGATAATTTCCGCTCCAGACGTAAAGATCATTTTTACCAAATACATTCCTACAACGGTTCCGGAGAGCCTACACTCACCAATATTCCCATGGGAGAGTATCTCTCTTATGATGTGTTTTTTGAAGCAGATAACCTCAATAATCAAATCATTGCTGCTGGCTTATATTCCGATGATAATACCGAACGCGCAATGGGCTTTTTTTACTTGCGGTTTAAGCCTAGAGCAACTACTCAGCCCATGGTCAAGTTTACTCCATTTACAGAAGAATTCTTGCAGAATTTACTAGGAAGAGATTATCGCGAAGGAAAGGGCGTAAATGAGACTTCCGTACAAGAAATTGTTCTCCGACGAGACGGAGGAGCACTGCTAATTGCCGAACGAAACAAACAACTGCAACGCCGAACCAGCACTACTAGCAGGGTCTATTATGACCCCACGGAACGCAACCTCGTGGATTTCTATTACGAAGAAGTATTTGTCCTTTCAATTCACCCTGATGGTCAACGCCACTGGGAGACTATTCTCCATAAAAAGCAGTATAGCCAGGACGACAACGGGATGTTTTCCAGTTACTTTCTTTTTGAAACACCAGGTAGGTTACGCTTCCTGTTTAACGATGAAATCAGGTATGAAAATACCGTTAGCGAGTATGTTATTAATGGTCTGGGAGAGTACGATCGAAACAGCTTGTTCAGTACGACCAAATTAGACCTTCGGCTGCGTTTTCGAGCAGCTACCCAAATAAGCCCCACTGAATTAGTCATTCCAAGCGAAAGGAGAAATCGCCTCAAACTGGTACGATTGACCTACTAAACTGATAGAGATAACCTGATTTAGAGCGTACTCAAAACGGTATACTTTCGCACAATCATCTCACTACCCCCTCTCTTGGACTTTCGGCACAACGGAGCCATAAAAACCACAACTCACTGAACTTCAAATAGATAAAAAAGCAATCTATTTAACTTTAGGCAAAAAAAAGATCGGTACAATAGTACCGATCCCAAAATAAACACCTAAAACCCTATTAACATCTTTATAAGCCAAACTGGCTTTTATTTCTTTCCCGGAAGGTAAAACCCGGTGATTCATTCGTTAGAGATTTGAACACGTTCGCAAATGTACGGTATAAAAGTATATGTACCAACATTTTTTCATAAAAAAGCTTTTTTCTTGGCTAGCCAAGCTTTACAGCTAATTATTAGTTCAATGTAAAGAAAACGTTGGTTTAAAAAGAATAGATGCAGCGAAATCGTCAATAAAATGTCATAAGTATTACGTATACAAAAGAAAAACACGCTCGTGCTACCGCTGAATCTACTGTTTTTGATTTGATATAATTCTCCGGTTCATTAAGAAAGTTGCTTTAATGACAAACAAATTCCCCTCTAGCTGGTTCGGTTTAAAATGGTTTCCTGATGAAAAAGATATTAAAGTTTTCAGGCTTGGGGGTTGCAGCATTGATCGTAGCAGCGGTTATCGCTGGTTTCATTGCCAATGAGCCCATGCCAACCCAGCGAGAAGGCGGTGCTGCCGCAGATGAACTTGCACGAAAAATGGAACGTGCTGTCAATAAAACAGCTTGGGACCAAACCCGTTTTGTAAGTTGGAAATTCCTATCGGGCACCAACTACCTCTGGGACAAAGACAAGAAGGCCGTTTTGGTAGAATGGGGAGATAATAAAGTTTTGCTTAACACAACTGACCGTACTGGCCTGGTCTACATTGAAGGGCAACAGGTAACCGATCCCGAAGCCAAGCAAAAATTGATTGATAAAGCTTGGTCACAATTCGCAAATGATAGCTTCTGGCTATGTGCACCAATGAAGGCTTTCGATCCTGGCACTCGCCGGGAGATCGCAACGAATAAAGCAGGTGAAGAGGGGCTTTTGGTACACTACAGTTCTGGTGGTGTCACGCCCGGCGATAGCTATCTGTGGCTACTGGATGACTCTGGAAAACCCAAAGCCTGGCAGATGTGGGTGAATATTATCCCTATCGGTGGTTTGCAATTTAGCTGGGAAGATTGGAGCGGTGGAGCCAATGACCCACAGATTGCTCAACAGCACGACGGAAAATTATTAGATGTCCCAATTATTGACCTTACCTACCCTAGCTATAGCGATGAGAACAGCCCTTTGAAGGCGCTTTGGAAATAGTACCCCCTGTCAGGTTTACCACTAATTTTCCTTCAGCAGCGAGTCAATTTCACTTTTGATAAATTGCCCCAGCTGATGCACATAGTCTTTTGAAAAATCAAAAGAAATGCCCGCCGTACTATAGATATCCCTAATATTGCGGGTATATCCTAGCCGTAGAGCGGTACGGTATTTTTCTACCGTTTGTGCCGGATGGGTACGGTACTGTTGCCAAATGGCAATTGCCCCCAATTGGGCAATACCGTATTCAATATAATAAAAGGGTACTTCAAACAGATGGAGTTGCTTATGCCAAAGGTGAGCAGCATATTCCTCTAAACCATCATGATCGATATAGGCTGAATTAAACTCCTTAAAGCACTTCAACCAAACCTCTTGCCGTTCTTCTCTACTATGACCAGGATGGGTATAGACCCAGTGCTGAAACTTATCAATGGTGGCAATCCAGGGCAATACCTTCAGCACCGTTTCCAACTGCTGCAAACGGGCACGTTGCAAATCCTCCTTTTTAGGGAAGAAAACATCCCAGTGATCCATCGTGAGCAACTCCATACTCATAGCAGCTAACTCAGCGACCTCTGAAGGCACACGGCGGGTGAAACTAAGGGGTAAATCACGGGTCAGGTAAGAGTGTACCGCGTGGCCACATTCGTGGAGCAGGGTACGCATATCTCCCAATGAGCGGCTTGCATTCATAAAAATGAACGGCACCCCTGTAAGGAGCAACGGCATATTATACCCCCCTGGCCTTTTCCCTGGACGAGAATCCAAATCCAGGTGCCCAAGTTCTCGCATCGTTGTTAGAACCTCCCCAAACTGAGGATGCACCCTTTGTAGACAGCTCGTAGATTTACGTACCAAATCATCCATATTTTGGAAAGGACGCAAAGGTTTTTTTCCGCTGGAATCTACGTGCAAGTCCCAAGGACGTAACTTTTCTACCCCCAGTGCTTTCTTACGATGAAGGTAAAGTTGTTCGACCAATGGAAGAATTTCATCGCGTATAGCATCATGAAAATCAGCACAATCATCTGGTGTATAATCAAATCGTCCCAGTTTCCGGAAACGATAATCCCGAAAATTATCAAAACCAGCATTCAGCGCAATCTGATGACGCTTTTGAAGCAACTTATCATAAAGCTCTTCCAGGTCTTCTGTGTCCTCCTGAATACGACGGTTGATTTTATGATAAATTTCTTCGCGGTATTCACGTCGAGGCTCCTCTAAGAGCGCACCGGCTTTTTGAAGAGTGAGCTGTACATCATTGATACCTACTGTCATCTCGGAAAAAATCTTTCCATGGACCTTACTATCCAGTTGGACTTCAGTTTCAAGTTGGATGTTTTTTTCCCGAAAAAGGTCGACCAAATTTTTTACTGCTCGCAAATAAATTCCATAACGAGTAGGATCAAGCTGATTAATCAATGGCGTATTGACCAGCTTTGAATTGAGCTTATGAGAATAATCTGAAATACGTGGAGAGAGTTGCTGTATAGCATAGTGGTAACTGTCTTGAGCAGCGGCATCAGTACTATCACTGGATATATTGATATAACGCCATGCAAATGACTCGCTAACGAAAGCGTCAAGTTCACTGCGATCCAGGAGCCACTGCTCAAGGTCTTTCAATGTAAATAACTTCCTTTGCAGCAACTCTTCGTAAAATGGCTGCAACCGCTCCCAAACGGTCAACTTGAACCTCATCGGAAGATAGGTTCTCGCTTTGGATCGCGGTAGTGCAGTTGCTCTCATATAGATGACTTGTTGTCCGTCGTATTATGAATTATTCACAATACTTAACTACTGACAACAACGGCACTCCGCGAGAGAAGGTTACTCCTCTTCGTCCGTTTCTGTCAATAGTCCGTTTTCTTTTAAACTATTAAACCACTTAATAACTTTTTTAACGTCACCAGGGTACACACGGTCAGGATCGTAGTTGGGCAGAATATCAGTAAAGTAGTCAAATAACTCATCCGACTTTACTGTTGGGTCTACCGGTGGGCGATCCTCGAATTGGTCACGCATATTGCGAAAAACATTCGCAAGCTCAACGGAGTCTCCGTCATCCGTGAAGATGGCTATAGATCCCAGAGGCGTAAACTGGTGTTTGCGGGCACTTACAAAGCGCCGCTTCCCCGAATCCAGATCTTCAACGATCAATCCGTTACTGCGGTTAGCTGCCATGCGGAACAAGCCCGGCAAGCCACTTACTGCGATCAGATTATCAAGGTTCATACTATTGTAATTTGGTATTAAAGCACAAAAGTACAAACTAATCGTTCATGTAGATGTCTGGAGTAAAAAAGTAGGTATGCAGAAGAGTAACAAAACCTCCAAAAGGGGTTTTGCTGGCAAGTATATTTCAAAGCTCTGTCCAAAAGTACACCTTTTTCCTAAAAGGTGAAAAAAATGATATATGAAAATCCTATTAAGACCGGTTTCTAATAAAATACCACCTAATAATCGCGCAAAATCACCATTTGCTCACGGAGTCGTTCCTGTGGCAAGAAGGCTTTTTCCAAATTTGCAGCGAAAGGAACAGGCGTATCCAAACTAGCAACCCGCACTACAGGTGCATCCAGGTACTCAAATAAATGCTGGCTGATATAAGCGGAAAGTTCTGCTCCTATTCCTCCTAACAGGGTTGCTTCATGCAAAATAAGGGCCTTGTTTGTCTTTTTCACGGTAGCTGCAATCGCCTCGTAATCCAGCGGCAACAAACTCCGTAAATCCAGAATGTCTACATCCATGCCTAGCTCTTCCGCTGCTTCGCGGGCCCAGTGCACCCCCAACCCATAAGTAATGATAGAGAGTGTCTCTCCTGCTTGCACCAAATTTGCTTTGCCAATCTCTGTCGTATAGTAACCTTCTGGCACCGGGGCCGTAATTTTCCGATAGAGGCCCTTGTGTTCAAAAAACAAAACAGGATTAGGATCATCTAAAGCCGCCAGCAGCAAACCTTTGGCATCTTCCGGGGTAGATGGGTAAACCATCTTGAGCCCAGGTACATGGAAGAACCACGCTTCATTCGCTTGGCTATGAAATGGTCCGGCTCCTACCCCACCACCAGTAGGCATTCGTACCACGACGTCGGCGGTTTGCCCCCAACGATAATGGATTTTTGCGAGGTTGTTCACAATTTGGTTGAACCCTACACTGACAAAATCAGCAAACTGCATTTCCACCATGGCTTTCCAGCCTTTGATGCTCAAGCCCAGGCCAATGCCCAAAATGGCACTTTCACACAGTGGTGTGTTACGCACCCGTTCCTTGCCAAACTCCGCTACAAAACCATCCGTTATTTTAAATACCCCACCATAGTCGGCGATATCCTGACCCATCAGAATCAACTGATCGTGGCGCTGCATTCCTGTCCGAAGGCCATCGCTAATGGCATCTACAAAGCGGATTTCTCGGCGCTCTTCCCCGGCAGGTGCCGGCGTGGGCTTCCAAGGAGCATAAACATCCTCTAGTTCCTGCTCTATATTAGCCGTAACTGGCGCTTCTGCAAAAGCAAGCTCCAGCCCTTCTTCTATCTCTGTTTTGATTAGTGCCCGCAGGCTTTCTACTTTCTTAGCTGTTAGCACTTTTTCGTCCAACAAAAATTGCTCAAAATTATCCAACGGGTCGCGCTGCCCCCATTCATCAAAATACTCCTGAGGAACGTATTTTGTACCAGAAGCTTCTTCATGCCCACGCATCCGGAAGGTGCGGCATTCCACAAGTACTGGCTCGGGATTTTTCCTCAATTCTTTAGCCAGCTTGTTGAAAGTATCATAAACCTCGAGGATATTGTTACCATCAATAATCACTGAACGCATACCATAACCAAGTGCTCGATCAGCGAGGTTTTCACAACGATATTGCTCACTGGTAGGTGTAGACAAGCCGTAGCCATTATTTTCAATAACAAAAATGACCGGTAGTTGCCAAACCGCTGCAGTATTGAGTGCTTCGTGAAAATCGCCTTCACTCGTACCTCCTTCGCCTGTAAAGGCAAGGGATACTCGCCCTTCTTGCCCCAATTTGTTGGCAAGTGCCACCCCAGAAGCCAACGCTAATTGTGGCCCCAGGTGGCTAATCATCCCTACGATGTTTTGCTCTGGTGCTCCGAAGTGGAAAGAACGGTCACGACCTTTAGTATAGCCACTCATTTTGCCTTGCCACTGTGCAAACATACGCTCTAGTGGTAGCCGCCGGCTGGTAAAAACGCCCAAATTGCGGTGCATCGTGAAGATATATTCATCTTCCAAAAGCGCATTGGTAGCCCCAACACTGATGGCTTCCTGGCCAATGCCGGAAAACCATTTACTGATCTTCCCCTGCCGTAGCAAGATGAGCATTTTCTCTTCGATCATACGGGGACGAAGTAGGTCTTCATGCAGCTTTAAAAGTAGTTTTTTAGAAAATCCTTTCTTCTGAAAAACCATTGACGGTGTGGTGGTGGCCATTATTTGGTGGCTTTTATTTGTCTATCCTATAAAACGATTTGCAAAGGTAACAGACCCTTCTTACAGCACTAAGGATTCTTTCAAATTTCTATCGCTATTCATGTTTTTTTCGTATAATTAGAGCTGAAATTACCGTAGAGTTCGCATAATATCCAACCGCATCAATGAAGCCACCTACCAATTCACGCCGCGAGGCACTCAAAGCACTAGGTTTAGTTTCCCTGGGCACCACCTTAGGGGGTGTTGCATTTGGAAAACCTGTCGACCAAACCCTTCATATTGCCCCTGCGGAACCGACCACCCCAAACCTGACAAAGACGATAAAAGCCATTGTCGTGGGTGCAGGCAACCGAGGAAACGTTTATGGAGGTTACGCTTTAAAGTACCCTGGCCAATTAGATATTGTAGGGGTGGCAGAACCCATTCCTCTCCGGCAACAACGCTTTGTAGACAAGCACAAAATAGCAGAAGACCGCCGCTTTGTAACCTGGGAACACGTCTTTGACCAGCCCAAATTTGCAGACGCTATCATCATTACCACACCAGACGATCTGCACCACGGGCCAGCCATGGCTGCACTAGCACTGGGATATGATTTATTATTGGAAAAACCCATTGCCCAATCCTGGCAAGAATGCAAGGAAATCAGAGACTTGGCCGAAGAAAAAGGGCGCATCGTAGCGGTATGCCATGTTTTACGTTATTCTCCTTACTATCAAAAAATAAAAGCGGTCATTGACAGTGGCGTATTGGGAGAATTGGTGAGCATGCAGCACTTTGAGCCGATCCAGCATGTACACATGAGTCATTCTTATGTACGAGGCAACTGGCGTAGAGAGGCTGACACCAATCCTATCATACTCGCCAAATCCTGCCATGATCTTGACATTATGCGCTGGTGGATTGATCGCCCTTGTGAATATGTTTCTTCCTTTGGGTCACTAAAATGGTTCCGTGAAGAGAACGCCCCGGAAGGAAGTACCAAGCGCTGTACAGATGGTTGCGCCGTAGAGGCGACCTGCCCTTATTCTGCTAAAAAGATTTACTACGATAACCGTACTTGGCTCCATCACTTTGATTTACCACAAGAAGAGCCTGCACGAGGAGAGGCAATCTTGAAAAATATAACAGAAGGCCCTTATGGGCGATGTGTATATCATTGTGATAATGACGTTGCGGATCACCAGGTTGTTTCGCTCCAGTTTGCGGATCAAATCACGGCTAATTTCAACATGGAGGCCTTTACCCATTATCATGGTCGCCGGACTCGCGTGATGGGTAGTATGGGAGATATGGTAGGTGACGAAACCGATTTACTAATCACCGATTTCCAAACAGGAAAACAAGAGAAGTGGAATGTTCATGATAACGCATCCCTTGATTCCGGGCATGGCGGCGGCGATTGGGGACTCGTTCGTGATTGGTTACAAGCTGTAGATCAACAAGATGGCACATTATTGACTTCCACCTTGACCGCCTCTATGGAGAGTCATCAAATGGGATTCTTAGCCGAAAAGAGCAGACGTAACCGTACGATAGAAAGCATTGGATAATTTTTACATATTAAGAACGTGCTATAACGCCTACAAGGCTAAACTTATAATTTTAAGACTAGGATGAACAAACGAAAGATACGCATGGGGATGGTCGGTGGAGGCCGAGGTGCATTTATTGGCGGTGTACACCGGATGGCTGCTGCGCTGGATGGCCAGGTGGAACTGGTCTGCGGTGCCTTTAGCAGTAATCCTGAGCGCTCACGCCTTTCTGGCGAAGATTTCTATTTACCTACGGAACGGGTCTATGGTTCTTATACCGAGATGATCGAAAAAGAAAAGCAATTGCCCTTAGGCGAGCGGATGGATTTTGTATCTATTGTCACACCTAACCATGTCCATTACGGCCCTGCAAAAATGGCGCTGCAAAATGGTTTCCATGTAGTTTGCGATAAGCCCTTGTGCTTCAATATGGAAGAGGCCGAAGAACTCGTAGCGCTCGTAGAAGAAACAGGTTTGATCTTTGCTCTTACCCACAACTATACCGGCTACCCCATGGTCAAGCAGGCACGTGCGATGATCGAGGCGGGTGAGTTTGGAGACATCCGAAAAGTAGTGGTTGAATACCCTCAGGGCTGGCTAAGTACCAAGCTTGAGGACGACACCGAGCAGAAACAAGCAGATTGGCGTACCGACCCCAGCCGTTCAGGTATTGCTGGTGCGATGGGAGATATTGGCACCCATGCTGAAAATCTTGCCGAATACATTACCGGCTTGGAAATTACGGAGCTTTGCGCCGACCTCACGGCCTTTGTGCCAGGTCGCCAACTCGACGATGATGGTAACGTTTTGTTGCGTTTCAACAATGGCGCCAAGGGTATTCTTCATGCTAGCCAAATCAGTGCCGGAGAAGAGAATGACCTCAACATTCGCGTCTATGGTACCAAAGGAGGTTTCCATTGGCGGCAGATGGAACCCAATACCCTTGTGGTAAAATGGCTAGACAAACCCGTTGAAGTTCGCCGCACTGGCGTTGGGGATTTATACCCTGCAGCCACTGCCCATACCCGTATACCTGCCGGCCATCCGGAAGGCTATCTCGAAGCTTTTGCAAACATCTATCGCAATTTTGCTCACTGTGTACAGGCAAGGCTTGCCGGTGAAACACCAGACCCTTTATTAATGGACTTTCCCAGTGTAAAAGATGGCTTGAGGGGTATGAAATTTATTGAAAAAGTAGTAGCTTCAAGCAATAGTAAAGAGAAATGGACTAAAATATAGTATACTCTTTTACAGGAAGTAATGGATTAAGGACGACCAGAAAAGACCAAAAAAGAAATTAACCGTACACGCTCAGTATACTAGTATTGAAAAACGCTTTCCTACCTAGTACTGTCCCCGTGTGCCTTCACTTACTTAATCCAATTTTTCATGCAATTATTTTACAAAATTTGCCTGTCTGTAATGGTACTCTTGGGGGGCTTGTCTCTGCACGCCCAGGGTAATGTTACCTTTTCGGTCAATCTCAGTGGCGTTGACGTTAGCCCTGATGGCGTCTCGGTAGCTTTCGCTGCCACTGATGCTTCCACAATTGCCGATATTTCGGTTGGTGCCCTAAGCGATGTGGATGGAGATGGTATCTATACCGAAACCTACTCCATATCGGATCCCGCCATCAATTACTTCTTTGTCAACGGAGCGATAAACAATCCGATGAACTTCGAGATGGTTCCTGAGGAATGTGGGACACTTATCGAACTTATTGGGCTTACTGCCAATGCCCGATCACTGGTAGTTGACGCAGCCACTATCACTCTAGATCCCGTTTGTTTTTCGGGTTGTGGCGCTTGTGCTGTCACTGATTGTGACAACCCTGCCGTTGTTTTCACCGATGACGCCAGCAGCTATGATTTGGGACCATTGGCGCCTACAGGCCCTTGGTCTGCGTGGCCTGGTGGTGCAGCCGGTTTTGAAATCGACACTATCGACGGAGACAATGTCTTTAGTATCATTGGTAGCCCTACCACCCAGGATGCCTATTTTGACACAGGAGACTTGACCAGTGGTCATTACTTCTTTTCTTGGAATATGTACATTCCAGAAGGAAACTCCGCTTATTTCAATGTACAGCATCAAGATCCTACAACGACCGCAGGCTACTGGGCCTTTGACGTATTTTTTGATGGTGATGGTACAGGTGTCTTAGATTTGAACGACAATTCTGGCACAGACGATACCACTTATGGTTTTGATTACCCTGAAGACGAGTTCTTCTATGTTGCTTTAATCATTGATTTGGACAACGATCAGGCTCGCCTTATCATAGATGAATACACGATTGGTTCATGGGTGTTCAGCGAAGGCGTTACCAATGCCAATGCAGAATTTGATCTACTCCAATTCTCTGGTATCAACTTCTACCCAATTGATGATACCCATGTTTGGTTCCTCGACAATATGTCTTGGTTAGAGATTCCTGCAGCTGGCCCAGACCAGTATTGCTATACTGCTTCTGTGATTGAGCCCGGCACCCATACCGTGAATGAGCTTAGTTGCTTTGGTGGCGGTATTCACCATGATGATGGTGATGGTTTAGCCGCTCAGTGGTTCCAGTATACCCCGGCCGCCGATGGCTGGATCAGCATCAGTAGCTGTGAAGGTGGCGCTGATACGCGGGGTTGGATTCTACGCGGCGACTGTAACAGCCTGGAGATCATTGGTGTCAATGACGACCAGTGTGCGGTAGAAGCAGGGTCTGATAACTTTTGGGCTTCCTACCGGGAAGCGGTTGTACAGGCTGGCCAAACCTATTACATCATGTGGGAAGATGTTTGGGACGACGCTGGTTTTGATTTCGAACTGACCTTCAATGATACAGAATTGGTAGAAGGTGACTTCTGTGAATCGGCAGCTGTTATTCAGCCTGGAGAGTTTGAAATTCTGGAATTCACCGGAAACGCAGCATACACTGGCCCAATTATCGACAATACCAGTCAGGGACGATCTCCGACTCCTTACGCACAGACAGAATGGTACCAGTACACCCCTACCATAGACGGCACTATTACCATCAGCTCTTGTGAGTTGAGCGCAAGTGATAACCGCGTTTGGGTTTACACTGGCGAGTGTGGTACACTGAGCAGCTTGACTGTTGTGGCAACCAACGATGATGGATGTGAAGAAGGAACTTTTACTTCTTTCATTGGTGACTTCCCCGTGACAGCGGGCACTACCTACTATATCGAATGGGACGACGGTTGGTCGGGCGACGGCTTTGGTTGGGAGTTGATTTTCAACTCAGCGGTAGTAACTTCAGACGTTACTTTCCAGGTAGACATGAACCTTGAAACCGTTGACCCAGGTGGCGTATTTATTGCCGGTGGCTTCAGCGATTTTATGAATGTAGCGATGGACGATGCGGACGCTGATGGTATCTATACCGTTACCTTGCCATTGGAAGACAATACCATGTATACCTACAAATTCAAGAATGGCCCTGACGGCTGGGAAAACATTGCTGAGGTCGATTGTACTACAGGAGACTTCTCTGATCGCTTTATCAATACCGGCGATATGGATGTAACCGTGGATGTGGTATGCTTTGGTTACTGTACTACTTGTGATCTGGTAGATAATGTTGACGAACTGACGTTTGCGCAAAGCATAGACTTGTTCCCTAATCCTACCGATGGTCAGCTACAAGTGCGCATCAACCTACCTGAAGCAGTGGATGGCTTACGTTTACGCGTAAGCAGTATCCTTGGCAACACCCTGATTGATCGCCAATTGGGTAACCTGATCCAGTACAACGAACAGATTGACCTGAGTGCATTCCCTGCTGGTACTTACGTGGTAACACTTACCAACGGAAGCTTGCAGACCAACCGCAAGGTGGTGGTTAAGTAATGACTGGTACAGGTATTTGATACTTAGTACTCCAGTTTTGAACTCGAATCCCGGTGAATTGACATTCATCGGGATTCGTTTTTTTATTATTGAGGAAGAGCATTATCTTAAAGCCCGGATCAATAAATACTACTTCTACATGAAAACGATCAAAGGCCCTGCCCTATTTTTAGCTCAATTTATGGGTGATGAAGCTCCTTTCAACAGCCTCGATACTATTTGTCAATGGGCAGCCGACCTTGGTTACAAAGGTGTTCAGATTCCTACCTGGGAAAGCCGGCTGATAGACCTGGAAAAAGCAGCAACCAGCAAGACCTACGCTGATGAACTAAAAGGTAAAATTGCAAGCTACGGGCTAGAGATTACAGAGCTGGCCAGCCACCTACAGGGGCAGCTGGTAGCGGTGCATCCTGGTTACGACAGTATGTTTGACAATTTTGCGCCAAAGGAAGTACATGGTAATCCCAAGGCCCGTACAGAATGGGCCGTACAGCAAATGAAATGGGCAGCCAAAGCCAGTCAAAATCTTGGCTTGAGCACGCATGTCAGCTTTAGCGGTGCGCTTTTATGGCCTTTCGTTTATCCCTGGCCACAGCGCCCAGCCGGACTGGTAGAAGAAGGGTTTTCGGAATTAGGCAAGCGTTGGAAACCTATCCTCGATACTTATGATGACGCGGGTGTCGACCTCGGTTATGAGTTGCATCCCGGCGAGGACTTACACGATGGCATCTCCTTCGAGATGTTCCTAGACGCCGTGGACCAACATCCTCGTGCAGGGATCAATTACGACCCTAGTCACTTCGTTTTGCAACACCTCGACTATCTGTCTTTCATTGATATCTACCACGAACGCATCTTTGCTTTCCACGTCAAGGATGCCGAATTCAACCCCACCGGCAAGCAGGGCGTCTACGGCGGCTATCAAGGCTGGAAAGAGCGTGCCGGTCGCTTCCGCTCCCTCGGCGACGGGCAAGTGGATTTCAAAGGCATTTTCACGCGTCTATCCCAATACGGCTACGACAGCTGGGCCGTCCTGGAATGGGAATGCTGCATCAAAAGCCCCGAACAAGGTGCCCGCGAAGGTGCACCCTTCATCCAGCAACACATTATTGAAGTAACCGAAAAAGCATTCGATGATTTCGCCGGTGCGGAAACCGATAAAGCGGCGAATCGGAGGATATTAGGGTTGGGGTGAGGTCGTGCGAAGTGCTTGGTGCGGAAACTGCTCCGACTTTGCCGTAGGAATCCCTTCGGGGCTGACTTTCCACTTCCGACTTTTGGTGCGAGGCGCGGCTTGGAGTGCGGGGTATTGGGTACTTTGTATCAGGACTATACTTTGTAGTTGGTTTGAGCAAAATAAAACGGGTCGGGAGTGTCCCATCTCGCGCAGCGCCGTCAGGGACCGCAGAGATTTTTTATTACTGAATATCAAGTAGATACATTTTTGCAATTATTCATAAGACACACTTTAATGAACGGTCTCAAATCACAACCTCGACACAGCATAGTTTTATCCCTAAGCAGTTGCTCGAAATGACGAAGAATTCCCATCCCCTAACCATTGTTGACAGATATCGTCAGTTTTTACTGAAACCTTTCCCTTATTTAGATGGATGGAAGAGCAGATTGTTTCTCGTACTTTTCAGCTCCGGATTTTCGGTCGTTTTTATCTATTTTTTTAATCCTTTTAATATCAGGAGTATCGACTACGAGGGGGCGCTCTTGCACTTCATCCCTATAGAATTAGTGAGCCTTTCAGGTGCTCTCACCTTAGGTATTACCCAGTTTTACTTACGTGAAAAATTGGGTTTTGACCGGCTGAATGTTGGGCGATTTCTAGGTTGGTTTTGCTTGGAAGCTTTCCTCATTTGTATCGTGGTCTATGTGCTTTTCGGGGTTTGGGAAAAGCCTTTTTTTACTGAGTTTTCCATTATCATTGATTATTCATTATCACTATCTATTCTCCCCTACCTTGTTGCCTGTTTACTCATCCTGGTCGTTAAACTCAGCAAAACCGAAGCCCAACAAAAGCAACAGCCTGCAATGGCTAATATGCCGTTGTTGTTTCGCGATAAAAATGGGAAAGGCGTTCTAAGCTTGCGCACAGAACAAATCCTGTTCTTAAAATCTGAAAATAATTACGTGGCCATTCACCATGTACAAGAAGGGCAATTGAAGTGCTCGTTGATCCGAAATAATCTAAAGGAAGTGACCAATGCCTTGGCAGGTACTAATTTTCTACGCGTACATCGCTCCTATACCGTGAACTTGAATCAGATTGTTTCCGCACAGCGCAAGAAGGATGGCTACCTACTGCACCTGGCCGGCTTAACGGCCAAAAAACTAAAAGTTTCTGAAACCTACCGCTCGGTATTTGAAGAAAAATATCTTAACAGGTAACTCTTTCAGGGGGAATTAACCCCAAATAGCCACTTTTCACCACTTTTCACCTCTAAAATCAAGTCAAAACTGCAATAACCTGTAGATTCGGTGAAACGTACAAAGTAAACATGTACCACAGACATTGTCACAAACAGTTTCAAGAGACACCACCACTTGTGTCCCAAAAGCTACGAATGACAGTGGCTATTTTTGTCTAAACTAACCGAATCTAAATTATGAAAAACTCCCTCCTCCACTTATTCTGGATTGGTCTGGCTTGCACAACACTCTTTTTTAGTGCTTGTGAAGATGATGACACTCCCTCCAACGAAATTGTAATTAGCCCCAGCCCTACAGCTGCTGACGATGCACAACTCGCATTTATCGAGGCAAAATCAGGCAATGTTATCATTTTTGAAGCTGGTACATTTAACTTCACCAACACCTTATCAATGGATGGTCAGATGGAAATCATCATCAGAGGTGCTGGCCGTGGTGAAACCATCCTTGATTTCAGTGGGCAGACCTCCGGTGGCGATGGTGTTCTAGTGACCAACTCCAACAGCATTCGTTTTGAAAACCTTACCATCCGCGATGCTAAGGGGGATGCCCTAAAAGCTCGTGATTGTGATAAAATCAGCTTTGTAAATGTCGCTACCATCTGGTCTGGAGAACCTAATGAAAACAATGGTGCTTACGGTCTGTACCCTGTTTTGTGCTCCGAAGTTTACATCGACAACTGCTACGCTTACGGTGCCTCTGATGCGGGCATTTACGTAGGGCAATCGGATCAGGTGATTGTAAAAAACAGCTTAGCCGAGGGTAACGTTGCCGGTATCGAGATTGAAAACACAACCAATGCGGATGTATTCAATAACGAGGCCTTTGACAATACCGGAGGAATCCTGGTCTTCGACCTGCCGGGGTTGACCAAGTCAGGCAGCAATACCAGGGTTTACAACAACAACAGCCACGACAACAATCGCACCAACTTTGCTCCTGCCGGCAATATTGTTGCAAATGTACCTGCGGGTACTGGTTGTATGGTTTTGAGTACGAAGAATGTCGAAATTTTTGACAATACCTTTAGTGAAAATCAGTTTGCTGGAGTCATTATTGCCAACTATTTGATCGTGAATGACTCCCCCAATGACCCGCTGTACGACCCCTACCCAGCTGGTATTTACATCTACAACAACGAGCACTCCATGACTGGTACAGTAGATGTTGCTAACCAACCGCCACTGATGCAGTCCATCATCAATGTATTGGCGCTCTACGGTCACGACCAGCCTAATATTCTTATGGATGGTCTAATAGCAGCCCCAAGTGCAGTGTGTATTGAGGAAAGCAGTGCTTCGTTTATCAATATGAATGCTGCAGATCAAACTTTTTCGTCGATTTCAACGGACGCAACGGTGCACGCTTGTAGCAAAGATCCCTTACCGGCCATCACCTTTGATCCATTTTAAATATCTTGGTTGATGCTGCCTTTTTATAGTCATCCCGAGTTTTAATAATCGTTAAAACTCGGGATGACTCCTAAAATACGTTCCACCCAAAATGATTCTTATGCATTTTCTAAAAACACTAGGGGGCTTGAGTCTGCTGGTACTTCTGTTTGCTCACTGTGACAAACCAGAAAACCCCGATTTTAATGCTGTGAATATCCCTGGGGAAAATGGTTTTGAGCTCCTGTCTCAGTACAACTTCTTCACGGGTGACCTTACCGAATTGAATGCCAATACGGAAGCTCGGGTATTGCCTTATGATTTAAACACAGCTTTATTCAGTGACTATGCCTTAAAAAAACGCTTCGTTTACGTGCCAGAAGGCAGTGTCATTCCTTTTGATACGGCCAGCGTTTTAGATTTACCCCTGGGTTCAGCATTGATCAAACATTTCTATTACGAAAATGCCGACGGCACCGACAATCACATCGAAACCCGACTACTGATTCGACAGCCAGATGGTTGGCAAGCAGAAACCTATGCCTGGAATGAAAGCCAGACGGATGCCCAACGAACCCTGGTTGGTGGCACAAAAAACCTTTCACAGTCTATCAATGGTACAATTCAAAACTTCAATTACCTGATTCCCAATCAAAATCAATGTAAAAATTGTCATGCTTACGAAGGAAAACTCCACCCTATTGGTCCACAGGTACAGAACCTCAATAAAGACTACGAGTACAATTTTGGCACCGCCAATCAAATTGACACTTGGGTAGATCGGAGTATTCTGGCTAATACCAGCCTGGCTAGTATTCCACAATGGCCAACACTCGACCAAAGTTCTGCTAGTCTTGACGAAAGGGCACGGGCTTATCTGGCAGTCAACTGTGCCTCTTGCCACCGACTCGAAGGCTCTGCTGCCAATTCCGGCTTGTACCTAGAGTATTGGAACGATGAAGAGCTGAGTAGGGGCATTTGGAAGACACCCGTTGCAGCAGGGAACGGATCAGGAGGTTTAACCTATGTTATTCATCCTGGCGAAGCCGATCAGTCTATCTTGCTATACCGTATGATCTCGGATGAGGTAGACGAAAGAATGCCGGAAATTGGTCGCGAATTGGTCCACGAAGAAGGTATAGCCCTCATCCGTGAGTGGATCAATAGTCTTTAATTCCAATTAACCGACCTCAAAAAGCGTCGCACAAAACAAGCTTTGCCCTAAGCAAAGATGAACCCCTAAATAAACATCCGCACCGCGTACAACAACACCAGCAACACCCATACCGAGAAGCCTTCTTCTACAGCATCCAACCAAAAATGTTTGGAAAACAACACTTCATCGGTAGATTTAAAGAGGCGGCGGATCAGCTTGATCACAACACCTAATCCAATACACATTACCTGGAAAATAAAAGACTCCACCACCAGGTTCCACAAATCTTTGTCGATCATACCTGGCATCAGGTACCTGAATACGGCTACACCGCCAATCAGCATGATCAGGGAATAGATGAAAGTCTTGCGGTCTTTCTTTCCCGTATCTGGTGGCGGGTTATTTAGATTATTGTCGAGAATATCATTCATAAATTTCACTTCAAATTACTGTGGCAAAAACCGACCCCACGAGCGCCAATACTTGTCTTTATAGATATCGTATTCCATGTCTATCTTATCGGCATATTCCTGGCATATCGCGTCCACTATCTTCGAAGATTTTTTGAATTCTTTGCAGGCAAAATAAATGCCTCGGGTATCGGCGCCCGTCTGTCGGCCCAGGTTCAGGTAGCCGTCTTGGTCTTTCAACTCGGCCATGAGGCGGTCTTCGATTTCCTCTAGTAGGTCCCCAGTCTCCTCGTCTGGCAAGCCATTGTTTGCATAGCCATCATAGGGCAACTCTACCACCAGCATCCAGGGGTGCGAGGCACGGCCATCCCATTCCATCAAGTCCATATCGGCAGCTATAATCAGAGGACTCCCATCCTCTAGTTCCGCTTTTAAGATGGCACCTTTACCCTCCTCTACATTCTTCTTTACGGCATCGTATTTCTCTACAAACTCCTTTTCCCGCCAAGCCAAAAACGCTACAATTTCTGTGATCGGCACCAATTCTTTTTCGGCATCCTCCGTACTTTTTACCACCACTTGGTCGATCTGGGTAGCAAAATTCCACTCGCCCAGCAGATGATCCAAAAATAGGTAGGTACCATGTGTGATTACCTCCCGGATTTCCTCCGTCAGTGCCTCGTGTACCAACACAATGTTCACCTCATCCGGGTATTCCGCGTCTTCGGCTTCATAAAAAGAGATATTTTCCTTCGTAAACGTATGCTCCCCCAGGCTGATCCCCTTGGTCTCCAAATCCATGGTTTGGCGCAGCGCTATAAACTTCCACCTGTCCAATTCGGGAGCAGCAGCGATGATTTCGTCTATAAACACCATATTTTTCAAATCGCCATTTGCCGAAAAAATCAGTTCTACGACCTCTTCATCCGGCATGCCCGTCAGCAGATGAAACCCTTCCCGCAAATCTCGCAGGCGCGGCAGTGCTTTGCCCAAAAACTCGCCAGCGATATTACCATTACTCTTCACCAGCTGATAAAACGTGGGCTCATGTTGCACAAACCAGTTCCAGAAATCTTCGTAAGAACTCATCTTTTGTTCTCCTCCAGAAAACAGCTTTTTCCAAAAACTCATCTATTCCTCTTTTTTAGTATTGTGGGCCTCCCTACGGGCGCTACGTTGCGCAGCTCCTTATTCAGTCGGCCACCGCTCAGGCGGTGTCTGGCCCTTGCCTTTGGCCGGGCCACTGCTCCACATCGCTAGGCCAGTGCCTCGCCAAAGCTCAAGATAAGTAATAAGCGCCTATCTATCCCTCGGCTTTGTTGTTTTATAGAGATAGAAAAACCATAGACGAAAGTAAGCCCTGGCTTCGGAGATGCTCAAATTCTGACTAAAAAGGCTATAAAAAGGCGAAACTCTTTTCTCCAGCGCGTGGTGATTATGCACTAGATATTCGTCTTGAAAACGGAGCTCGGGCTTTGGCCCTACAGTTGGGGCACACCCAATATTTGACCTCGTCCGAGGTGTTTTGGGGAAGAAACAGCATTATTTCGGCCCCGCGATTGATTTTCTTTGAAGATATGCCCAACCGTATAATCGCACTGGTACGATTGGCCCGTTCTGAAGGTGCGTAGCGAATAGCGAAGCACTGCGCAGGGACGAGCAGCAGCAGCGATAGCAGCGGTATGCAATGCGCAGCACTGCATGAGAGCGGATAGCGCGATGGCGAGCCAGCAGGCGATGCCAGCTGCCCAAAGCATTGGTAAACTTGTTATAAAGACCAGTCTT
>NZ_JBOEFX010000081.1:0-102181 GCF_050633125.1 Lewinella sp. | reverse complement strand
TTTGATAAATATTATGCGATTGATCGCTATGGTAGCCTAACAGACGCGGCACAGTTCGAGCGTTTTTGTCGTTATATTGATATCCCATGTAAGCGAGTAGAAAAACATCCGCTTTTCAATTACCACCGCTTAGAAGCGGTTTTCGAAACCCAGGAATACACTTTTGACCCGGTACTTATTGCAGCCTATTACCGAGAAAAATTAAAAGCTGCACCGGGAGTAGAAGTATTGTGTTACCACCAAATAAAAACTGCTGGAGCAGTAGGTTCAGCATGGGAAATTGAGCTTGTTGAATTGGAAAGTCAAGTGACTAGAACCATCAATGCACAGCAGGTTATCAATGCTACTTACAGCGCTAGTAATTCTATTAACCAGTTGTTTGGTTTGGAAGAGATTAATCTCATGCATGAAATTTCAGAAATGGCTTTTGTGAGCAGCCCACAATTGAAGAACACTGGCCTCACTGTTATGGATGGCCCTTTTGGGTCGATTATGCCTTATGGAAAATCTGGACTTTTATCGCTTTCATCCGTAGCTTATACCCACCACAAGGTGTCGTATGCTTCACAGCCGACTTTTGATTGTCAGGAGCTACGGCAAGATTGTAATCCTAACTTTACAAGTATTTGTAATCATTGTGAATACCGGCCCTCGTCTAATTACGAGAAGATGCTAGCCCAAATGAGGCAATACCTTACTGATCGGGTGGAACTGCACTATTTTACAAGCATGTTTACCATTAAGTCTAAATTGCGAGCCAATTATATTGATGATGGCCGCCCAACGGAAATTGGATTATTGAGTAATAATCCCCGTTTTTATTGCATATTTGCTGGTAAAATAAATTCTATCTACGAGATTGAAAAGGTCGTAGAGTTGTAGCTGGTCATCTGACCCTCTAGCCAAATTACCACCATGTCTAAAGTATTTGTCGAAAACGAAATCAACCCGCTGCGACGGGTTCTGGTACACCGTCCAGATGTTGGAATCAGTCGAATATCGCCCAAAAGGGCCGAAGAATTGTTGTTTGATGACATTGTCCATCTGCCCAGAATGCAGAAGGAACATGACGTATTTACAGCCATCCTACGCCAATTTGTAGGAGAGGACAATGTTATTGAAGTAGAACAGTTGCTGTACGAAGCACTAGAAGCTGATCCGGAAAGCAAGGAAGAAATGATCAAACTGGTCATAGAGCATGAAGAGTTACCTAAGTCTTATGGTGACATCATGCGAGGGCTTTCGGCTACAGCTTTGACCAATTTACTGGTCACTGGTTACCATGCTCCGGATGATCATTTCTTTTTTGATCCTATCCCGAATTTCATCTTTACCAGAGATATTGCGGTAACGGTCAATGACCACATCATTATTACCAAAGCAGCAAAGGAAGCTCGTTATCGAGAGAATTTCATCACTCGTTTTATTATTTATGCTCATCCTATTTTTGCCAAATTACAGGAAGAGAAGCGGGTGATCAATCTGAATAAAATTGATGAATTTCCTCCCTCCAAAAAAGGAGAATCTGTTTCGATCGAAGGAGGGGATATGATGATTTTGAATAAAGATTACCTTTTGATAGGTTGTAGTGAAAGAACTACTCCTTATGGGATACGTGCATTAGCAGAAAGTCTCTTTGAAAAAGGTGTTGTTAAAAATGTGGTGCAGGTCAACATTCCGAATGATCGCTCGTATATGCATATTGATACGATCTTTACCCAAATCAATACCCATGATTACGTTGCCTTTAAGCCAATCATTTCCGATGGATTAGGCTCTAATGTGCAGGTGTTTACAGCAAAAGGAAAGGAGCGGCAATACCATTCCCTTCAAGAATTTTTGATAAAAGAAATTGATCCTAAAACTCGGATTATTTTTGCCGGAAAAGGCGAATCACCTTATCAGGATCGTGAACAATGGACAGATGGTTGTAACCTGGTGGCTTTAAAGCCAGGAGTTGCTTTGACTTATGATCGTAATCCTGTAACGGAAGAAGCTTTTGAAGAGGCTGGTTACCGTGTAGTCTACGCCCGGGATTTACTCAAAGCTTTTGCTGATGGTATTATTCGTCCGGATGAAGTTCAACAGACGATTATCACCCTGCCTTCCACTGAGCTATCTCGTGCCAGAGGCGGCTCGCATTGTATGACTTGCCCAATAGAGCGGGCGTAAAAAAATGGTTATCGATACTCCTGATTCTCATAACGGTGCTTTACTTCGGTTCACGCAGTGGACCATTGGTTTTTCTTCGGGCAATGGAGACGAAAAGATAGCCGTTGAGCAACTTGAATTTGAGCTTGGTAAGGGCGAGAGCCTGGGAGTTGTGGGCGAGTCAGGATCAGGAAAAACACTTACCGCCCTATCCGTGATGCAGTTGTTGCCAGGTAGTGCCAATGCAAAGGGAGAGATATGGTGGAAGGGGGATACCCGGTTAGACCAACTTTCTGAACCTGCACTAAATAGCATCAGAGGCAAGGAGATAGGGATGATCTTTCAGGAGCCACTGAGTAGTCTTAACCCTGTAATGCCTTGTGGAGAACAAATTGACGAAGTATTAAGAAAGCATCTTGCACTTGATAAAAAGAGTGCTAAGCAGAAAACGCTTGAATGGCTAAGCAAAGTCGAACTGAGGGAGCCTGAACGCATTTACGGCGCCTACCCTCATGAGTTATCAGGTGGCCAACGCCAAAGGGTGATGATAGCTATGGCACTGTGTGCTGAACCTGAATTATTAATAGCAGACGAACCGACCACTGCGCTTGATGTCACTGTTCAGCGAGCTATACTTGATTTGATCAAGCGGCTACAAGTAGAATTGGGGATTGCCATTTTGTTTATTAGCCACGATCTTGGGGTTATCAGAGGGATTGCAGACCGGGTAATGGTGATGCAAAATGGCCATAAGGTCGAGGAAGCAAAAGTAGCCGACATCTTCTCTGACCCACATCATCCTTACACAAAAGGATTGCTTAATTGTAGAGCCACGACCAGTGAGCAACTTCGGCGTTTGCCTACTGTCCAGGATTTTCTTTCTAAGGATCAGCAAGAATTATCCGTGTTTATGGATGATTTAAAGTTGTCGGAGAAAGAAATTGCAGATCGAAGGGATCACCTTTCTTCTCAAGAGGCCATTGTAGAGGTGACAGACTTGAGAGTTTGGTACTCCGTTCAACGCAACTGGCTGGGACAAACAATAGAATATGTAAAAGCGGTTGATCAAGTTTCCTTTTCGCTTCGGAGAGGAGAATGCTTGGGAATAGTGGGGGAGTCAGGAAGCGGAAAAACAACATTAGGCAAAGCTATATTGTCCTTGTTGCCTATCCGCAGTGGAGGAGTAGTTTTTGAAGGTCACCAGTTGACTAGCCTTAGTGAACAAGAATTGCGTCCTTTGAGACCAGATTTGCAAATGGTATTTCAGGACCCTTTTAGTTCTTTAAACCCCAAATTGACGATCCTTCAATTGCTTGAGGAACCATTGTTGATTCACGATCCAAATAAGACGCCGGCTATCCGAAATAACCGTATTTTAGAAGTGTTGGAGCAGGTGGGGCTAGACGAAACAGTTTTATCTCGCTATCCCAAGGCTTTCTCCGGTGGTCAGCGCCAGCGAATAGGTTTAGCCAGAGCATTGTTGCTACGCCCCAAGGTCTTGGTTTGTGATGAATCTGTATCAGCATTGGATGTTTCCGTACAGGCACAGGTGTTGAATTTGATCAAAGACCTCCAGGACACCTATCAGTTTTCCTTGCTTTTTATTTCCCATGACCTGGCCGTTATCCGCTTTATCGCAGACCGAGTTCTCGTGATGCAAAAAGGGAAAATGGTAGAAATAGGCACCACCGATGAACTCTTTAGTGCACCCAAAGAGACCTATACTCGGAAATTGCTGGACGCGGTTTTAGACTAGTTTCACAAATCTTTGGCGGTTAGACTATAAATGAGAATGGCGAGCGGGAATCCCACTCGCCATTCCACGTTCTAAGTCGAGGAGTATAGCGTCACATTTTTGGAAATAAAATCCCTATACCCTATACTCAGTACTTAATACAGTTGGTTTGCCTTATGATTCCTCGTTTTTCAGGAACCCAAGAAGGCAAACCTAACATGTTTACTGCTTGATAATCCGTTCAACACGGTAACCTTCCGGTGTAGCAATACTCAGGAAGTAAGAACCGCGTGGCAAGCGCTCCATATCTATTTCGATAGATTGATTGAAAACTTGCTCGTATTCCTCAGTGGTGATGATCTTACCACTTACGTCGGTCATGATCATTTGTATCTTGTCGGCAGTTTGGTCCAAGTCGAACATTACATTCAAACGGCTGCTAACTGGGTTTGGCGCTAAAGTTACTTTGTCAGCATCCAATCCTGGTAGGTCTTCTGTACCTACTGGTGGCTCGAAGCCAGCTAAGTGAAGGTTGATTCCTACCGTTTGGCCATTCCATCCACCTGAGAAGAAGGAACCGGCAACAATGATAGGTGTTGTAGGGAAGTTGAGGTAGTTAACCCCTGCACTAGCCACAAAACCTGGGCAAATACCAAGACCTGCACTTGAACCGTCGTAAGCAATTACCGTATAGTAAGCACCGTTAGGCTTAAGGGTAACTAAGTTGCCACCATCGACAAGGTTTTCCCATTGTACGAATAACTGATCGTCACCTGTTTCGTTACCAGTAATGAAATAGGTCGCTAAAGCCACAGGAGTAAGGTCATCGAAAGTAGTAGCCGCTGATGTCGGACTGAAATCAATAAGGTCATCGTCATCACTATCAGCATCGTAGAGGATAACAACAATCTGGTCAGCATCAGGGTCACCTGTATAAAGATCAGCGCCGTTAGATAAACCAAAAGAAGCATGTGTAGCTACAGCTCCATCTTCATCCATAATAGACAATGCTCCTGCCTGGTATACTAGGTTACCTGTAGCAAAATCGGCATCACTTACTCTAGGAGCTTGTCCTAGCTCAGGACTTGCTGTGCCATAAGTATAATCTGTTGTTATGAATTGACTCTCTAGTACTTCAGAACCTTGATCATGCGTCCAGGTAACGGTATACGTACCAAGCTCTGTTGGTTCATACTCTCCATCTAAAACAATAATAGAATCTCCCAAAGGACCAACATTAGAAGCACCGGTAAGTACGGTCTCTATGCCAGAAGGAGCTGCAATTGTTGCTGTAACAGTTACATCAACTGCATCAACCGAATTTGGATTCACGTAGTGGATAAAGTAAGAGTCAAATGGAATTGCATCTGTCAAAGGAGTTTGGATAGAAAAGCTAGAAGTAGGGTCGTAAAACGACTTAACTGTAAAAGAAACACTCATGGTCTCTCCAGCTGCCAGTGAGTTTACGATAACTTCACCCGTAGTCCGGCTAACGAAAATCGCAGGGATCGTAATGTCTGCACAATTTTCAGCTGCTCCACAAGACATTCCGATAACGAAAGCGTCAGTGTCGTCTACGTTGTCGTAGTGATTGATAATAATAACACCATCTGCACCTGCATTTTGTGCGTTCAGTACCTTGACAGTGAAATCACAAGCGCCACGGCGGATGACAGCGATCTTACCTGTGAGGTCTGTAACAATCGCCTCACATCCAAGGCTGTCTCCTGCAGCAGTGTAGCCCCAGGCAATATCTCTAACCAAGGTCTCGCTGAGCGTAGGTCCCCAAGGGAAATCAGTGTTTTCACCAGCTTGCGTCCCGTAGTCATAGATGCCAGCGTCATCGGCTGGTGCTAAGATTTCGAAGTCGACCGGGAAAGGAGATGCTGTATTAATCTGTGCAAAAGACATTGTTGCAACAGCACATAGCATTAAAAAAGTAAGCGTTAATCTCATAATTAATTTAATTGTTTAAGTAAACAGAACCATTAACAAGACCAAGTTACGACTCATTTAGCCGTTTTAGCCGTAAATCTGTTAATTTTTTTCACCTACTTCTGCAACCATTGTCCGCTGTAAGTCGTCTTATACGGAGACCATTCATCGGGAAATAACTATACTTTGTCGATAAAAGCTAGGATATTAGCCAAATACGAGTGACTTTTACAATAATGTTTCAAGGAACAATCTATGAAAGCGAAAAATTTACTCTTTATTTCTTGTTTAGTACTCATCAGCTTTGCAGCTTATGCGTTTCTTTTTAATGCGCAAATGGTGGTAGAGGCTTCTGAAACCGTTGACGGTATTTCCGAACAAATTCGCTCTGTAGCAGAGCCGATGCCTTCCCCTGATGTCCGTTTCTTGAAAGGCATTATCAAGGCTTTTACAAATCTTTTGCCAGCGTCCTAGAAGTAGCGCAAAAAGTATGATTCATCCCGAATTTTGGCTGAGGCCAAAATCTCGCCTGATTTTAATTCCGAAAGAAAAGGTCTATTAAACATCTGAAAAGGATGATTTATCTAATTTAGGCTTCCTTCTTTTTCCAATAACGCAACAAACCAGCCACACTCATCCAGCTGGGGTTTGCTGCCTCGTATTTAGCCATATCCGTGCTGTCTACGCCACTCGTCTCCAAATCGTTTTTGACCATAGCTTGGAAAAGAGGTGTAATCTCCTCTACCGATTTACCCTCTTGATAGTAGGGCTTTATCCAGTCGGCCCATTTGTGTAAGCGGCTTCGTAAGCTTTCCAAATGCTCCTCACTGTAGGCAACGGGCCCAAAATGGGTTAAGCAAAACCGCTCTGGTTTTATTTTTTTCAGAAGATCAAGGCTAGCTTCCCAATCTTCGATATTGATATCAGGTGGAGGGCAGGGAGGGATCACTACGCCTTGATTAATACTAACGCCGGCTACATCACCAGTGAAGAGGTTTGGACCAATTTGCCATGCGATATGGTGTACTGCATGCCCCGGGGTGTGCCAAGCTTTAATTGTTTTTTGCCCTATTTCATAAGCCGCTTCATGCTCTGCCTCAACAATTAGTGCTGGGTTGATTTGATGCATTTCTCCCCATAATTCATCCATCTTGTCTTGGTAGATTCGACGGGCAGAATCCATTAGTCGCTCTGGTGCAGCTAGGTGTTTACTGCCTCTAGGGTGAACGTAGATATTAGCGCCATTACGAGCAAACCACCAGGCGGCACCAGCATGATCAAGGTGAATATGGGTAAGGAACACATGCTGGATATCTTCCAGTCGATAGCCTGCCATTTCTACTCCTTTTTGCAAGCTGGGTAAAGTAGAATGCGGACCTGTTTCGACTAATATAGGCCCAGTATCAGTTTCGACTAAAAAAGCAGCAATATTTTGGCTTATTCCTTGAAAGTTTAAATCGATAACGTGAACCATGTTTTTTTTTGTTTGATGGTTGATATAACCCTTACACTTTTCCAACCCTTACACCTTTACACTTTTTTTGCTATTTGCCTCTTTTCCTTCGATTTTCTCGATAAATTTCGGCATTCCGTTTATGGGCTTCGAGATTTTTGGCAAAAGTGTGGTAACCAGTGCCATCTCCTTTAGCACAAAAGTAAAGATAATCATGTTGTTCATGATTTAAGACCGCATCAATAGAAGCAATGCTCGCCATTGCGATTGGGCCAGGGGGCAGTCCTTTGTATTTATAGGTATTGTAAGGAGAGTCTACCTGCAAGTGGTAATTTGTAACCCGGTTGGTATTAAAATCTCTGCTGGCAAATACGGCGGTAGGATCTGCTTGCAGTTTCATGTCTATTTTTAACCGGTTATAATAGACACCGGCCATTCGCTTCTTTTCGTCATCTTGAAGCGTTTCTTTTTCAACAATAGAAGCAAGAGTATAGACATCTGCTTGCGAAAGCTCCAATTGATTAGCCCTGATATAGCGGTCTTTTCTTTTCCAAAAGATATCATGCTCTTCGATCATCCTTCTGATAAAATCACGAGGAGAGGTATCCCAATAAAGCTCATAACTATTAGGTATAAATAAGCTCATAAGGTTTTCCCTGGTGTAGCCTAAAGAATCAAGGAAGTCCTCGTTCTGGAAAAGTTGAATAAAAGCCTGTGCGTCAGGTTCTATAAATCGTGCAACTTTTGCTGCTACGTCTGTAAGTTCTCTTTCCGTAGTGAGTACAACCATCACCGGAGCTTGTTTCCCATTGCGTAAGCGATAGATGAAGTCAGGTAACTTCATACCAGGCTCCACGGCAAACCTGCCAGAGCGGACGGGGTCAGCTTCGTAGTTAAGCTTTTTAGCCAGTGACCGAAAAACAGCTTCGTTTGGAATTAACTGTTTTGCCAATAAAATGCGGGTCAGCGCTTCAAAAGAGGTGCCATGAGGGATTTCTACATAGACCGTTTCTGCGCCCTCCGCTAGTATTTCAGGTCCAGCTACACTTCGGTAAATGAAATAGGCGCTTATCAGTGCAATAATGCTAAAGGCCAGAAGGAAACGTAGAAGTTTTCGGTACATACCCTTTTATTGAAGCGTTCTGTTTGGAGTTACAAGAGCATCACGCTAATACTGCTCGTTTTCGTTGGGAAAGTCACCACTCTTTACATCCTTGATGTATTGCTCCGTAGCTTCTTTCATAACATCAAATAATTCGAGGTATCTACGTAGAAACCGAGGGTGAAAGTCCTTGGTGATGCCTACCATGTCATGCGTCACCAAAACTTGCCCATCAGCATGACCACCTCCTCCAATGCCTATTGTTGGAATGATAAGTTCTTCGCTGACAATTTTTGTTAAGTGAGCAGGGATCTTCTCTAAAACGATGGCAAAACAGCCTAGTTTCTGTAAGGTTTTGGCGTCTTTGATCAACTGTGCTGCTTCTTCTTCTTCCTTGGCGCGTACGGTGTAGGTACCAAATTTATAAATGGATTGAGGGGTTAGTCCCAAGTGACCCATTACAGGTACTCCTGCCTTGAGAATACGCTTGATACTTTCATCAATCTCACCGCCGCCTTCGAGTTTTACCGCATGAGCACCAGATTCTTTCATGATTCTGATGGTCGATTCCAGGGCGAGTTTGCTATTCCCTTGGTAAGTACCAAAGGGCAAGTCAACTACAACCAAAGCGCGATCAACAGCTCTTACTACGGAGCTGGCATGGTAAATCATCTGATCCAAGGTAATGGGCAAGGTTGTTTCGTGCCCTGCCATAACATTGGAGGCTGAATCTCCGACAAGAAGGACATCAACTCCGGCGGCATCTAAAATACGAGCCATACTATAGTCGTAGGCCGTCAACATCGCGATCTTTTCACCGCGGGACTTCATCGCCTGGAGGATATGTGTCGTTACTTTTTTGACATCTCTGTGAACGGACATAAATTGATTGTTAGGTTTGTTCAATTCGAAGCTGCAAGATAGGGAACAATTTATTTTTATCCTTTTTGGCTTTTAGCTGACGTCAGTCCCTAAAAGTTACTACCTGTTTTAAAACAAAAGCCTATTTTTGCGTTCGACTGTTAAAACAAAGGCATCATCAAGACTTTTGGGTGCCATCGATTAAAATACTTATGACGATTAAAAACTCCCTCTTTTTCCTTCTTTTGGGAACCGCCATGCTATGGTCTTCTTGCGAAACTGATTTTCAACTGGAAGGCGATTGGAAAGATATCCCGGTTGTTTATGCTTTCTTGTCGGTACAGGACACGGCCTATTATATAAGAGTAGAACGTGCTTTTCTTGAGCCCGGTGGTAATGCTCCTGAGATTGCTCAAATTCCTGATTCCATTTATTATGATGTGAATAGTGTAACCGTAAAAATTGAGCGCCTAAGTAATGGTGAAACAGCTGAATTAGAGAGGGTCGATGGCCGCGATGAAGGCTATCCAAGAGATGAAGGTGATTTTGTTAACGAACCGAATTACCTCTATAAGCTTAAAAGAAGTCAACTGACCCTTGGTGATGGCAGTGATTTTCGGGTAATCATTGAAAGAGAAGGAGAGGAGGCAGCTACTGCAACCTCTGTGATGGTTAGTGAAGTGGAAGTTGCGAATTTGCCGATCTCTGGATTTTTTAACTTTGGTGATTTTGCTAAAACAACCCGTTTAGGTTTCCGGCCAAGTGGAGAAGAAGGAAGAGTCTTTGATATTCAAATGATTGTTAAATACCGTGAAACAGATCCTGATAATCCTAGTAGTTTTCTGGAAAAACAAGTTGAATGGGACGTAGCGAAGAACATCATCAGAGATGAGAGCGTGTCTGCGCAGTCTATTACTTTTGACAATGAAGCTTTTTACCAGTTCCTGGCCTCTGAAATAGAGCCCCTGGAAACAGGTAATCGTAAATTTGATGGTATCTTCATTCAGGTTACCGGTGCTGGTGTGGAAATTGAAGACTATCTGCGGATTGCTAATGCAAATATTGGTATTACTTCAGCTCAATCAGTTCCTGTTTATTCCAATGTAGAAAACGGTGTAGGTATTGTTACCTCTCGTTACCAGGCGATTTCCGATGAATTAACTTTGGGGTCACAGGCAAGAGACAGTTTATACAATAGTGTCATTACTGCAGATCTTAGGTTTGTCCCTTAGAGTACGTTGCTGCTTCATATAGGATGAAATAGGCATAACAAAGCCGTGTTTACAATTACGTAAACACGGCTTTGTTAATTTCAAATGCTCTTAAAGTTTGCTAATTAATGGTTAGCGTACATGTAGAATATCCTCCACAGGTGTAAAAGCAATTTCCTAATATGCATCGTTTTTCATATTCACACCCGCAACCGTTTGATCCAGTGCAACTATTCATTCTCGTCAGTTGAACATCAGGGAAGAAGGAGGAGATGCTTCCATCATCAGGGATCACTAAGGCGAAAGAAATACCATACAGGTTAACTGGCACAAAAGCATATCCCTCCGGTGCTTGATCACTTCCATCTATTTTACTGAAATCAGGTTTCTTCATGTTCTGCTTGGGGCTTGTTTGTTGGAGTAGCTGCCGAAATGGCATAAAAAACTGACAGCATCAACTGTAATAATGACGCAGAAGGCTTGTGCAGCCTATCGTTTTGTCAGAAAGTAAAGATATGATTGCAATTGGCACATTCCTTGCGTTGTGATGACTGTATTAATTAACAAGAACAAACGTAAAATACACATAAATATGAGCAAGATTATCGGTATTGACCTTGGAACAACCAACTCCTGCGTAGCAGTGATGGAAGGCAACGAGCCGGTAGTTATCCCCAATGACGAAGGCCGTCGTACTACGCCTTCTGTTGTCGCTTTCATGGATAATGGTGAGCGCAAGATTGGTGATCCTGCCAAGCGTCAAGCTATCACTAACCCTACGCGGACGGTCTCTTCGATCAAGCGTTTCATGGGATCACGCTTCTCTGAATTGAAAAATGAAGTAGATCGCGTTCCTTACAAAGTAGTAAAAGGCGACAATGACACCATTCGGGTTGACATTGACGGTCGCATGTATTCTGCCCAGGAAATTTCTGCGATGGTATTGCAGAAGATGAAAAAAGTTGCAGAAGACTTTTTAGGTCAGGATGTTACAGAAGCTGTTGTAACAGTACCTGCCTACTTTAATGATTCTCAGCGCCAAGCTACTAAAGAAGCTGGCGAGATCGCTGGCCTCAAAATTAGCAGAATTATCAACGAGCCTACGGCTGCTGCCCTTTCTTATGGATTGGACAAGCGTTCGCAGGATATGACCATTGCCGTTTATGACTTAGGTGGTGGTACGTTTGATATTTCTATCCTTGATTTGGGTGATGGCGTTTTCGAAGTAAAATCTACGAATGGTGATACGCACCTGGGTGGAGATGATTTTGACCGTGTGATCATTGATTTCCTTGCGGAAGAATTTCAGAAGCAAGAAAGCATGGATTTACGTAAAGATCCAATGGCACTTCAGCGTTTGAAGGATGCTGCGGAGAAAGCTAAAATTGAGCTTTCCAGTGGTTCTGAAACAGAAGTCAACCTACCATATATTACGGCTGTTGATGGTGTGCCTAAGCACTTGGTGGTAAAGTTGTCTCGTGCTAAATTCGAGCAACTGGCTGACAGTTTGGTGGAGCGTACGCTTAAGCCTTGTCAGGATGCCTTGAAAGATGCAGGGCTTTCTACCAGCGATATTGACGAAATCATCTTGGTTGGTGGTTCTACTCGTATCCCTCGTATCCAGGAAGCTGTAGAGAAATTTTTCGGCAAGAAGCCTAATAAAGGGGTGAATCCTGACGAAGTTGTAGCAGTAGGTGCTGCGATCCAGGGTGGAGTACTAAGTGGTGATGTACAAGATGTACTACTGCTGGATGTAACGCCACTTTCTATGGGTATCGAAACAATGGGCGGTGTCTACGACGTAGTTATCGAAGCCAATAGTACGATTCCTACCAAGAAGTCTAAAGTATACTCTACTGCGTCTGATAATCAGCCTTCTGTAGAGATTCATATTCTCCAGGGAGAACGTTCAATGGCTAGAGACAACCGCACTGTCGGTCGCTTTATCCTTAACGATATCCCACCTGCACCTCGTGGTGTACCTCAGGTTGAAGTATCTTTCGATATGGATGCCAACGGTATCCTGAGCGTTTCCGCCAAGGATAAGGGGACAGGCAAAGAGCAGAGTATTCGTATCGAAGCTTCTACCGGATTGAGCAAAGAAGAAATTGCTCGTATGAAAGCTGAGGCTGAGGCCAATGCTGATTCTGACCGCGAAGCTAAAGAGCGCATTGAGAAGCTGAATGGTGCCGAAAACTTGGTTTTCCAAACGGAAAAGCAACTCAAAGAATACGGTGATAAGCTGCCCGCAGAGAAAAAAGAAGCCATTGAAAAGGCTGCTGCTGATCTGAAGGCTGCTAAAGATGCAGAAGACATCGCAGGTATCGATACGCACATGGAAACATTGAATGCCGCTTGGCAGGCTGCCAGCCAGGAAATGTACCAAGCTACGCAAGAAGCCGGTGCTAATGGCGAACCAACTGCTGACGCAGGAGCTGGTGCAAGCAATGGAGCTGGTGCAGGAGCTGCTGAAGATGTAACTGATGTAGAATACGAAGAAGTAGAGGATAAGTAATATCCTTTTCTGATATTGATAGGGACAGCACAAAAAGCAGGCTCAACTTGTTTTTTGTGCAACAAAAGGTAATCCCGGGTCTGGCTTTGTGCCGGGCTCGGGATTGCTGTTTTATGGATCGACAGTTCAGTAGCTCCTTTCGACAGTTCGGTAAGCTTTACTTCATTTCAGCAGGGGAGCCCTGCATCTTTGAGGTATCAAATTACGAATACTCGAACGATGCGGTACTTTACTTTACTTCTTTTGTTTAGTTGTTTTCACCTCAATGGGCAGTCACTTAAACTGAGTGGAAGGGTAATTGACGAAAATAATGAACCCGTAATAGGCGCGAATGTGTTTTTGACAGGCACTTACGATGGTGCTTCTACCGACTTGGAGGGGGTGTTTTCTTTTACAACAACAGAAAAAGGCGCTTTTATATTAAGTATCAGTTATCTAGGGTACGAAAATTGGAGTCAGGACATTGTTCTTGAAAATGAATCTTTTGAGTTTGATATCAAATTAACTCCGGCGACCAGTGAATTAGATGCTGTCGTTATTACGGCGGGAGCTTTTGAAGCGAGTGACAGTAAAAAATCAGTGACGCTTCGACCTCTGGATATTGTTACAACAGCTGGGGCAAATGGTGATGTATTGGGCGCTTTGCAGACATTGCCCGGTGCGCAGCGAGTAGGGGAGGATGGCCGCTTGTTCGTCCGAGGTGGAGCTGCTTACGAGACGCGCACCTTTATAGATGGCCTTTATGTCGCACAACCTTACACCAGTACAACACCCAATGTCCCAAGTCGTGGTCGGTTTTCGCCCGTTTTGTTTAAAGGAACAACCTTTAGTACCGGAGGCTATTCTGCCGAATATGGTCAGGCTTTATCTAGCGCCTTGGTATTAGAAACCCAGGATCTGGCACCGGCCACTTTAACGGCGATATCATTGATGAGCGTGGGAGGCAGCTTGAGTCACACCCAGCGCTGGGAACAAACATCTGTAGCCGTATCAGCAGACTATACCAACCTGGGGCCTTATATGAACCTGGTTCCACAAAACTTGCAGTGGCAAAAGGCACCACATACTGCTGGTGGTCAACTAATATTTCGGCATAAATCCGATAATGGAAGCCTGTGGAAGCTTCAAGCACAGCATCACCAGAGCGGGATGTCTCTACAAACGCTTAATCCTCAGCAGTTGTCTGATACCCTGGAGGTGAGTTTGAAGAATGCTTACACTTACCTGGGCACTTCCTTTCAAAAAACATTAGGAGCAGCATGGCATTTGCAAGTAAGTGCGGCCTATACCGATCACCTTGATAAAACAGCGACCATTGCGGACATTCGGTCTCGGGAGACTGCATTATTAGCCAAGGCTCGTTTGAGCAGGTCACTAGGGCAAGGGCATTTACTTCGCTTGGGGATTAGCCATTGGCGCGAGTCCTTTGAAGAAAAACTACAGGTTCCGGAAGCTACTTTCCTACAGGAACAACAAGAGCCTTATACGGCATTTTTTACGGAAACAGACTGGACGTTTAGCAAAAAACTGGTGGCACGTACAGGCATCCGAACTGAAATGCGCCACATGTCTGATGAATTGGTCATTAGCCCAAGGTTGTCAGTGGCTTATAAAACAGGTGCCAAGAGTCAGGTTAGTTTTGCTACCGGGCGTTTTACGCAACGTCCTCAGAAGGCTCAAATCCTTTCAACGCCGATGCTTGAAATGGAAGAGGCCTGGCACTTTATCACCAACTGGCAATGGCAAAAAGATGGACGAACCTTACGTGTGGAAGCTTATCGCAAAAGCTATGATGATTTAGCGAGTATTACGCCCACTGGTTGGAAAAATACAGGTGATGGTTATGCTCAAGGTCTTGACGTGTTTTTTCGTGACAAAGTATCCATTGCCAATAGTGATTTTTGGGTCTCTTATTCTTATCTCGATACAGAACGCCGTTATGAACGATTCACAGAACGTATTCAACCGCCTTTTGCGGCCAAGCATACCGTTAATCTGGTTTACAAATACTGGATTCCGCGTTGGCAGTCTTTGGTAGGAATGACAGCTGTTTATGCGACTCCCCGGAATTATTACCATCAAACAGAAACGGAAATGATCCAGGGGAAAACGACGGCTTATCGTGACGTCAGCATGAATTGGAGTTATTTGACCCAGCTAAAAGGGCATTTGTTGATCATCCACTGTTCGGTAAATAACCTTCCTGGCTTTGAAAACAACTATGGTCAGCAGTTTAGCCAGCAGTCAGAAGCCGATGGAAGTTATGCATCGGTTACTATCCGGCCACCCGCAAAAAGATTTCTATTCCTTGGTGTTTTTCTTTCTATCGGGAAAGAGGGTGCCAGTCAGTTTTAGACAACTTCAATAACAATTTTAAAACATTAAATACCAATATCATGAAAAACTTAAGCTTATTCTTCTGCATTCTTTTTTGTTCTATCCTTTCGATTCAAGCCCAAGGCGACCGCTTTGAGACGGCCATGCAAGGCGTTCTGGTGAAAATGGAAACTACTGACGGGCAGGTGGCTTGGGAGGAAATCAGTAACCAACTTGAGCGGATAGCCTCTGCGGAACCAGACCAGTGGTTGCCCCAGTATTACCTGGGCTATACCTCTTTGCAATTGGCTTTAGGCGCAATGCAAGAAGGTAACAGTAGCAAAGTAACAGAGCTGGTGAAACGAGGAGAAGCTTACCTTGCCCAAGCGCGTACCCTCACAGCTGATAACAGTGAGTTGAAGTGCCTGGAAGGCTACGTTTACCAAGGGTATATCTGGATTGACCCCATGGCAAATGGTGGGAAGTATAGCCCTTTAGCTCACCAAGCTTATGCTACGGCAGCTGCGATGGATGAGACAAACCCTCGTCCTGCGATGTTGCGTGGAATGCTGGTTTTGTTTACGCCGGAATTCTTTGGGGGAGGTGCGGAAAAAGCCCTTCCTTTTCTGAATAATGCTGAAGAGCTTTTTGCCAACGAAGCAAAAGCCGAGAAAGGAATAGCTCCACATTGGGGGGCGCTAACTAATACCTGGATGCTACAAAAAGCGACAGATGACTTGGAAAGTAAGGAGTAACGATATTTTGATTTAGTGCTAGATGGAATCGTTTGGTCGTAATTTATAAGGTACAGCTTGAACTTTGCTGACCAAACGATTTCATATAGTTCCTAGATTTTGTACCTTTTGAAAAATTCTAGTTCCAGTAAGAAATGCAAAAAGTCCTCAGCTATTCAAAAGCTACCATAAAACCTTTTATTGGGGGCTGTGTAGTATTCGGTATCATCGGGTTGCTTACCGGGTGGAGCCCAAATGCATCCTTCTTTTGGGAAACCCTTCGGTCCGGATTTTTGACGGCGTTAATCTGGGTAGGCAATGGTGCTCTTTCTAATGAGGTGAAGATTTCATGGACGGATTATCCGGTAAAGCGTCTATTGATTTCCTTGCTGTTGACCATTGTTGTCACCTTGTTTATTGCTGTTTTTGTAGATGTGGTCTTTACGCTTCTGCGGTATGGTCATTTACCCCGCCGAGTGTTCGCGTTGCAGCCGGGTTTTTATTGGAGTTTATTACTGATTACTTTCGTCATTAGTATGTTTCTGCACGGTCGTAGCTTCCTGCTATCATATCGGCAGGCTATTGTGGAACAGGAAGAACTAAAACGTGCCAACTTGGCCAGTAAATACGAGTCTCTCCAGAATCAGGTGAATCCACATTTTTTGTTTAATAGCCTTAATGTACTCAGTAATCTAGTCTACAAAGACGCTGATTTGTCTGCTAAGTTTATTGAACAGCTGGCCCAAGTCTACCGCTATGTCCTCGAAGCACAGGATAAAGAAGTTGTCTCGCTAGTTAGCGAAAAGGAAATGCTGGAATCCTATCTTTTTTTACTGAAAATCCGATTTGGAGACCAACTTCTGGTAGAGCTTGATGTGGAAGCGGAAGCGTCGGATGCTTTACCTCCCTTGTCCTTGCAAATGCTGGCTGAAAATGCAATCAAGCATAATATCGTCTCCCGGCGCAAGCCTCTGAAACTAGTTATAAAAAAAGAAGGGAACCGGATCATCGTTCGCAATAATTTTCAGCCCAAGCAACAAGAACAGACCTCTTTAGGCGTGGGTTTGAATAATATTCGTCAACGCTATGCTTTGTTGAGTGATCAGCTGCTGGAAATTAATGAAGGCCCCGATTATTACCAAGTTAGTCTCCCTGTTCTAAAAATTACCGAATATGCGCATTCTGATCGTTGAAGACGAACCATTAGCTGCTGATCGTCTGGCAACTATGCTGCGCCAGCGGCTGCCTGATTTTGATCTCGTAGGAACATTTGACAGTATCGAAGAAACGGTGGAGGAGCTTAATAAAGGCTTGATGCCAGATTTGGCTTTCTTTGATATTCAACTGGCTGATGGACTGAGTTTTTCCATCTTTGAGCAAGCCAAACTGCCTTGTCCGGTTATCTTCACCACTGCTTTTGATCAATATGCTTTACAGGCTTTTGAAGTCAATAGTATTGATTATTTACTGAAACCGATTGCAGGCGAGAAGCTGGATCGCGCTTTAGGGAAATTTCAGGAGCGCCTACCTGAAAAGCCTACGGGGCCACCAAGTTTAGATATCCTGCAGCAAGCATTGGCAATGATCCAGGGAAAGCAATATAAGGAGCGTTTTGTTATTAAATCAGGTGCAACTATCCAGGCGATACCGATAGAGGAAATCCATTATTTTTGGTCAGAAAACAAAATGACTTGGATTCGCCTGCGCGATGGCCGAAAGCATGTTGTGGAGTATAATTTGGAGCAACTAGAGTCTTTGCTTGACCCGAAAGCTTATTTTCGGGTCAACCGGAAATATTATGTAGGCTTACCTGCAATAAATAAGGCGACTGTTTATAGCAACAGTCGCCTTAAGTTACACCTTCCTCATCTGGAGACAGGGGAGGAGGTCGTCGTAAGCCGAGAGAAAGTACAAGCTTTCAAGGCTTGGCTGCGAGGAGATTAGTCCTTTAGCACATGCCGGCTGATCACCAATTTTTGGATCTCCGATGTTCCTTCACCAATGGTGCAGAGTTTTACATCACGGAAGTACTTCTCAACCGGGAAGTCTTTGGTGAAGCCATACCCGCCGAAAATCTGTACCGCTTCGGTAGCGACTCTTACGGCGGCTTCGGAAGCGTAGTATTTCGCCATAGCGGACACCTTGGTTACGGGTTGATTAGCGTCCTTTAATGCTCCTGCCTTGCGGGTGAGCAATTCTGACGCCTCTATCTCCGTAGCCATATCAGCCAGCTTAAAGCTGATGGCTTGGAACTTGGAAATGGCTTTGCCAAACTGTTCCCGTTCCTTGGCATATTGGACGGAAGCGAGGTAAGCACCTTTTGCAATGCCTAAAGACAAAGCAGCAATAGAGATACGACCACCATCCAGGATTTTCATCGACTGAATAAAGCCAGCACCTACTTCTCCAAGAACTTGACTCTTGTGAATTCGGCAGTTGTCGAAAATCATTTCAGCCGTTTCACTGGCACGCATGCCTAATTTATTCTCTTTTTTTCCTGCTGTAAAGCCAGGTGTGCCGCGTTCTACCACAAAGGCCGTCATTCCGTGACTATCAAGTAACTCTCCGGTGCGTGCAATGACAACCGCTACGTGGCCTGATTTGCCGTGGGTAATGAAGTTTTTGCTTCCGTTGAGAACAAAGTAATCGCCATCTTGCTCGGCAACACAACGCATTCTGCCAGCATCACTTCCGGTGTTAGGTTCGGTAAGCCCCCAGGCTCCGATCCATTCTCCAGTGGCTAGCTTTGGCAGGTATTTTTGCTTTTGTTCTTCGTCACCAAACATAAGGATATGATTGGTACATAAAGAATTGTGGGCAGCTACAGAAAGGCCAATAGAGCCGCAGACTTTGGCGATTTCCACGATGATGCTGATGTAGGCTTCGTAGTTGAGCCCGGCACCTCCGTAGGTTTCGGGAACAAGGACTCCTAAAAAGCCATATTCACCCATCTTGTGAAACAGGTCGATGGGGAAGTGTTGCGCCTCGTCCCATTCCATAACATGGGGACGAATATTGGTTTCCGCAAAATCGCGGGCGCTCTCCTCAATCAATANNAAATAGTAGATTGTCAGGAGAAATGGTGGGGTTGGTTAGGACAGACATGTATATTAATTAACGATTTGAGTATTCTTAATCACTTCTTTGGTAAAAATTGATTTTCCAGATGTTTTAGATTTTCAAGACCAATTTTTTCTGGTCCCCAGTGGAGAAAGTCTCTCATTTTATGGTAAATAGCAGTGTTTTCATATATACCGGAAAAAGCTTCAGCACCTGGGCCAAAAGCATAAACAGGAACCATAGATCCTGTGTGGCCATTGGTGGTAAACGCCGTTTTTATTTTGCCTCGTTTTGATCCATCCTGAAGCGCCATACCTCCTGATTCATGGTCGGCAGTGACTATAACGAGGGTATTTCCACGTTGGCGTGCAAATTTAAGAATTTCTCCTACGGCTCGGTCAAAATCAAGGGTTTCCTGTATTGCCAACTTTCCTTCATTAGCGTGATTGGCCCAATCAATTTGACTTCCTTCAATCATTAGGATAAAGCCTTCTTCGGCTCCTCTGATATTGAGAAAATCTGCACTAAGTCGGCTGGCATAAGTAAGGTAGGATCGGCCTTGGTTAACAGGCAAAGGCTGGTTGTCGGCCGTTAGAAAGGCAAACTTTAGCTTTGGATCAGGTTTCACCTGGGTTAATTCCCCATTAAAATAATCGCCTATTAGATAGCCTCTGCTTTGCAGTTCTGCCAACAGGTCGCGGTCATCCATTTTTCGTCGGTCAAAATATCTCTTACCTCCGCCAATCATGATATCTACGCCAGATTGACAAATGTCTTCAGCGATTTGTTCATAGAAGATACGCATTTTTTGATGAGCGAGAAAAGAGGCAGGTGTTGCATGCACAATGGTAGAGGTAGCTACAACACCAGTTGCCATACCTCTGACCATCGCCTCCTCCATTATGCTTAAACAGGGGATGGTATCTGCATTTAGGCCGATAGCACCATTGTAGGTTTTTTCCCCACAAGCAAAGGCAGTAGCTCCTGCCGCAGAGTCTGTAATAAGGTCTGAGCTGGAATGAGATTTGTGAAAACCAATAACGGGAAACTCTTCAATAGCCAAAGGGTTAGGGCTAGTATACATAGCAGCGGACATTTGGCTTAGTCCCATTCCGTCGCCGATCATCAAGATAATAGCAGGTGGAGCGCCTGAGGTAACGGCCATCTCCCAGCGAATGGGTACTGGTGCTGGTGTTTGGCAGTCACTAAAAAAGATGCTGCCAAATAGCAAAAGCAGAAAACCCAATAGCTGGTCCTGTCTTACCCAATAAGTGCGCTGTTTTTTCCTGCTGATCAATTTTTAAACTATTAAGTTAACACTCACTTCATGCCCTTAAAATGGACGCTGCCACACAGGATTTTCCAGTAGTTGTCTTAAGCCAAATTCAGATAGCGCACAAAGTAACACTGCCGATTAAAATAAGGATAAGAAACTTTTTTTGAAATTTAATTCTGAATTAAAATAATTAATCTATTAATTCAGAATTAAATTTTTCAAAAACCCTACCTTTGTCGCAACTTATTAGAAGGACCAAGGGTTTAACCTTTGAAAGCTGGTAAAATTAACAAAAAACTAAACCAAGCCCTAAAATAACTTGCTATGAAAAAATATTCCTGTTCAGTCAGGCCTATAATTGTTTCTTTAGCGACATTGTTGATTCCTGTGCTTATGACAGCACAGCCAATGTCTGTTTTTGATTATTTGGCAGTACAGGATGTTTCAGAAGTAACAATCACTACCGATTTAACAAACCTGCTTGAGCTTCAAGGAGAAGAAGACCAAAAAGCAGTATTAAGTTTTGTTAATAGTGAAAACGTAACAGAGGAATGGGATATTAAAGTTAGCGCACGTGGCAAGTTTCGTCGCCGTGTTTGTGAATTCCCTCCAATTAAACTTGATTTCTCTAAAGGAGATTTGAAAAACCGTGGGTTTGCGGAATTTGATAAGTACAAGGTCGTAACACATTGCCAGGAAAATCGCCGAGAGGCAAAGGAGGCTGTACTACGCGAGTATACTACTTATCAGTTGTACAATGCACTTACTCCTTCCAGTTACGAAGCTTACCTTTTACAAATTAACTATGTTGATAGTAAAGGGGAAGTTAATAATTTGCGTCGTTATGCCTTTATATTAGAAAGCACGCAGGAATTGGCTGCCAGATTAGCGGTTAAAGAATGTGAAGACTGCCGGGGCTACACACCTGATCAAGTTGAATTGCCTGCGGAGAATATGTTGGCCGTGTTCCAATATATGATTGGCAATACAGATTTTAACCTCTCTATGGTGCGTAATTTGAAACTGTTTTCAAATAGCGAAGGGAAGGCAATACCCGTTGCTTACGATTTTGATTTTTCAGCGATGGTAAGTGTGCCTTATGCTATTCCTGCCCGTGAGCTAGGACAAACATCCATAGAGGATCGTGTTTTTCTAGGTTTTCAGGTAGCGGATCAATTGATGGAAGAAACGCTTGCTCATTTTGAGAAAACACGAGAGGAGTTAGAGCAAATAATTAAATCTCAGCGTGCTTTGTCTTCTGCTGCTCGTTTGGAAATGCGTACCTATTTAGATGAATTCTATGCACATCTCACTGATTTGCGCGAGCTTGGGAAGGTGAGAACTTACTCTCAGATGCGGCAAACGGCTCCTTTGGTCGTTCCTGCGGGCGCAAAACCCGAAGACTACGGCGTTCGACGTTAACTTTCCTGTCTAAGGAGCCAAATTATTTTTCCTGTTTAGCCCCCAGGGAAGAAATTTTTGTTAACCAATACACCTTCTAAGGCATAATATCCTTTGATTTAAAAAGTTAGTGTAGATTTAACACAAAGATGGGCGCTTAATGCCTAACTTTGCGTTAATATAAAAGACGAGACCTACTACTGGTTTCGTCTTTTTACTATTACTAATCCCTACTAATATGAAAACGCAAACATGTACGGCAATACATGATTTATTAATTAAATCACTCCATTTGAGAAAGCTAATTGCTATTGTTTTATTGTTGTCAGTTCAAACTGTTCAAGCACAACTATCTCCAGGCACCTCTATTTTTGACTTACTAACTGGTGAAGAAATTAAGGAGGTTACCCTTCGTACTGATTTGGTAAACTTGCTTGGCACCACCAGTGAGGAGGCGAGCTACCAATCTGCTACATTTTCTTTCACCTCACAGCAGGGCGGGACACAAACCTGGGATCTTAAAGTGAAGCCCAGAGGTAAATTTCGACGGCAGGTGTGTGACTTCCCTCCATTGAAACTCAATTTTTCAAAAACAGCGCTGTTTAATCGAGGTCTTGCAGATCATGACAAACTTAAATTGGTAACACATTGTACGGAAGATAAAAACGTTGGCAATGAGAACGTGATGCAAGAATATCTGGCTTACAAATTATACCAGGCACTAAACCCTTACAGTTTTCGGGTCCAGTTGGTTAGTATCCAGTATATAGATGCATCCGGTCGCTTAAATGGCATCCGTCGCCTAGGCTTTTTGATCGAAGATACCAGCGAGTTGGAAGCACGTATTAGTGGCAAAGAATGCGATGATTGTACTTACCAGCCTATCACCGCATTTGACACCAAGGTCAGTGGTATGCACGCTATGTTTCAGTACTTGATTGGCAATGCTGATTACAGTGTGCCTGTATTGCGCAATATCAAATTGATTCGACGGTCGGTTGATGGTAAATTAGTGCCTGTAGGCTACGATTTTGATTTTGCAGGGTTTGTTGATGCCCCTTATGCTATTCCTGCTAATCATCTAGGGCAGATCACTATTCGTCAGCGAATTTATTTAGGAACAATGGCCAGTGATCAAGAGATGCAGGAAATCTTGGAAGTATTTCTCAGTAAGAAAGAACAACTGCTGGATATAATTCAAGATTTCCGACCACTTTCTTCCATGAAGCGCTTTGAACTAAAAGAGTACCTACTTACGTTTTACGATCAGATTGAGATGATTAAATCTGGTGGTTATAAGGAGGTATACTCGCATTTACGACAGGAGCATCCTCTCGCCATTCCTGATGGAGGTTCTGCTGCTGATTATGGGGTTGCGGCGAGGAAATAGTGATATTTCACACCGTTTTATTTTAGTAAACTCCATTCAAAGAGATAGTGCTTTCTGATTTTCTTGGAATCAGAAAGCACTTTTGTTTTCTGGCAAATGAATTTTCCCAACAAGCGCTTATCTTTGACACTCACGCAATCAATAATCTTTGCAGCTGAGTCGCATCCATCTGGTACAGTTTAAGAATTATTCCGATCAACTATTGGAATTTAGCTCTCGGCTAAATGGCTTTGTTGGCCAGAACGGGATGGGTAAAACCAACCTGTTGGATGCTATTTATTACCTCTGCATGGGTAAAAGTTATTTTGCTACTCGCGATCAGTACATTGTTCAGCATGAGCAAGACTTTTTTCGCTTGGTTGGTGTCTTTTTACAAGAAGAAAAGAAAGATCAGATCGTTGTAAAAGTAGAGCCTCGCAAACGCAAAGAATTAGAACTAAATGGCAAGCGTTACGACCGCTTAATTGACCACGTTGGGCGTTTCCCCGTAGTCATAGTTGTGCCTGATGATACGCAACTTATCCATGAAGGAAGTGAAGAGCGTCGCAGGTTTCTCGATAACACTTTATCGCAGTTGGATACTGTTTATCTAGGGCATCTTATCCAGTACAACAAGGTATTGAAACAAAGGAATGCGCTCTTAAAACAGCGATCTGGCCACTCCCTTCCTGAAGACTTGCTTGCTGTTTATGATGAGCAACTTTCCAGGCCAGCACAGTATATTTATGAGCGAAGAATGGCGTTTGTAGAAGCGTTTATTCCTCCTTTTCAGCATGCTCACGGAGCTATTTGCGGTGGGCAAGAGGCCGTTAGTTTACGATATCGGTCTCATTTAGAAGAAAAATCACTTAAGGAAATATTAGCGGAGTGCCGCGAAAAAGATCGCATTCTGGAGCGAACTACCCAAGGTATTCACCGGGATGAATTGGTTTTTAAACTAGGTGGTCATCCCTTGAAAAGGTTAGGGAGCCAGGGGCAGCTCAAGTCTTTTGTGCTAGCCTTAAAACTGGCGCAGTATCGGTTTTTGCAAGCAGAGCGCCAGCTTTCGCCAATCTTGCTCCTGGATGATATTTTTGACAAACTTGATCCACAGCGCGTAGAACAACTTTTGGCTTACATTCTCGCGGAAGATTTTGGGCAAATATTCCTCTCGGATACTGATGAACATCGGATACGAGCTGTGCTAGAACAGCATCAAAGTACAGCACCAAAACTCTTCGAGATAAAGGAAGGAGAGGCCAATGAAATAGCCTATCTTTAATTTATGAGTGACCACAACCAAACAGATCTGAAAGCGGCTATCAAAGCAATGCTAGATTACTACAAGCTTAAAGGCCGCTACCAGCAAACTCGTATCAAACAGCTTTGGCCTGAATTGATGGGCCCTTCGATTACGCAGTACACCACCGATTTGCGAATCAGTCGCCAAATCCTTTACGTAACGATTCGTTCCGCAGCGCTCAAGCAGGAATTAAGCATGGGCACAGAAAAGATTTGCCGCTTACTAAATGAGGAGCTTGGTGAGGAATATTTGAAAGAAGTGGTCATTAGGTAATAACCATTGAGGTTAGGGATGAGGAAGCTGTGTAAATTATTTTTTTTGCGAGCTCCCTTACTTCGTAATCAGAATGATGTTGCCAATTTGGCCATAGGTATGGTAAATAGCCAAGCTGGACACCAGCTGATCGTTGGTAATACGCTGTCCAAGTACCGGAGTAGTTGAAGTCATACTTGGAAATATATTCTTGATATTTCCATCAATGAACTTGTTATTAGAACTATATACCACTAGTCCTTTTCTATCCGCGACAAGAATCCCGATTATTCCATCTTCCTTTACAATGCTAGCGAAAATTTCTTTGGATCCATCTGAGTTTCCGTTCAGTAGGATGTCTTTTCCTATGGTTGCTAATATTTTTAAGGTGGTTTCTAAAGAGACCAGTTTATTGGCAAGAAAACTTTGATGAACAGCGTAAGAAGTATCTGAAGAGTTGGCTGCAAACAGTAGCTCGCTAAACATATTTGTAGCAGGTGCTAACTTGGCCGAATTACCCAGTTTGTCAGATAAATCATTGGCCGACTGGTCCTCAGTTGTAGCATCTCCTGACCCGAATTTATAGCTTTCATCAATAACGGATACGGTTGTTGTATTGTCTATGATGGGGTATTCGTTGTCAACTGAGTCGGGGACTATTTCTAAGGCTATTGAGTCTTTTGCAACAAGCGTGTCTACAGTTGTAATAATTGAATCACTCTGATCAATTATTGTATCGGGTATGGTGGTAAGAACAAGCGTGTCTTTTAACTCTTTATACTGGGTGAAAGCGGAAGATTTTTCGAAATTCTCAGGAAAAAAATATACCGAATAGTAAGCTGTGACTGCTGTTGCAGAGAGAATTAGTAACCACTTAAACCAAGTATGTCTTTTGAAAAAAGCTTCTTTTTTAGCTTCTGAGTCCATTTTTTTTAGCTTTTAGTGTATTAATCAGGGCACACACTTTCAGTTTTAAGCCAATACGTTTTCACTACCAGAGTCCAGCACAAATAAGCAACTGCTTTTAGCCTTGTTCATCAGTTTTTTATGCTTCTCTAAATCAAATTCTTCTAAAATGCCAAAGATATTGAGGTCCGCATGGTCGGCCTTGGCTACTTCCTTTTCAAAAATTCCACATTTTACCATTGGTTCATACATGGGCAAGCGTGATAATTCAATCAATTCCTGTAGGAATGCCAAAGCGGCTGGCCTATCTTCTTCCTTATCAACAACGGTAATTAATTTTACTGTAGCGTTCCAGTTTTGCTTCAATTTATAGGCTATAAGCATCGACAAATCAAGGTTTCCGATATCATCGTTGATGCTCCAATGCGGTGCTTTTGATCTGATCCAGATATGGATTTTTTGTTGCTGTCCTAAAATTGCCAATGGATGTGGGACGTAAAGTAAAACACCCAATTCTAGTCGTTTGGCTTCTTCTACAATCTGTGGATACTGTGCTAAAGATTCTTTTTTCTCCAGGGCATTCAGAAAAATGATATTAGGTTTGAAAAAAGCTCCGTTTAAGGCCTGGTTTCCAAAATTGACACCTTCCGAAAAATTCTCGGTTCGCATGATGGCCCACGAAGAAAAAACATTGTCCTTTTGAAACGCTTCAGTGATAGGGAGCAAGTCTTTTTTCAGCCCTTCGCTTTCTGCTTCCGAAACAACGCCCATCAAGGCTGCCGATCCTTTAGGGTAAGCAATATCTTTGATCAGGGTAAAGGAGCCGTAAACGGTGGAAGCATTTGTTACCGGCACAAGTAAGTTGGGTTTCCATGACCGCTCTTGTTTTTGATTTTGCCCAGCGGTATGCTTGGCGGCCCATTCTGCAAATGAAGAAAATAAACCACTCCGAACATCTTCAAAAGGCGTCTCCAGATCATTTCGGCTAAGTACACTATAGACCACAAAAACCAAAGACCAGGAAACCAAACTGATAACAGGGTTGATGATAAACATTGCCAACACACTGCTAATTAATCCAAGCCAAGGGATGAGCCAATTGACCTTGAATTGAGGGCGGAAGCTTATCAAGCCTAGCTTTTGCTCAATAATAACTACCACATTTAGCATCGCGTAGGTGATCAGGAAAAACATGGTTACCAACGGCGCAATGGCATTCAAATCTCGGAGCAACATCGTAAGGAAGATCATTACGCCTGTTACAATCATTGCGTTTCTTGGCTGGCCGATAGCATCTTGAAAAGCCAACCATTCCCCTTTGGGTAATACTCGATGCTGCCCCATTGCAAATAAAATCCTGGACGAACCAATTATGGAAGCTAAGGCAGAGGAGAACGTTGCTCCTAAAATGCCAGCAACAACAATTGGTGACCAAAATGACCGCTCAATGATGATGTTGTAATTGGAAATCAACTCGGATTCGGTAGCCGAACGACCAATCCAAAAAGCTAGGAACATATAAATAACGAAGGTCACCCCAATAGCCCAAAGTGTTCCTGATGGAATGCTATTTCGGGGATCTTTTAGTTCGCCAGACATATTTGCACCCGCCATAATACCGGTAGCTGCGGGAAAGAAAACGGCAAAAACTGTCCAGAAATCTGATCCTCCAAAATTGTTTTCAGGAGAACCTCTGAACGTTCCCCAGCGGATAGCTTCTTCACTGCTAATTTGCATAGAGCCATAATAAGAAGCGAAAACAATGGATATTAAAGAGGCGAAAATAATACCCATGATAAGGTATTGTGTTTTGATCGCCAAGTCTGCGCTTTTGTAAGCAATGGCATAGAGTACAACAAAAACGAATAAGTCTATTACAAAGGCATTGTGATCGGGGAAAATAGACAGCCATCCTTCTCGAAAACCAAAAATATACATGGTCACTGCCAAGCCTTGGGAAATATACCTGGGGATACCTAAGCTACCTCCGACTTCCAAGCCCAGCGATTGAGAAATGATTGCATAAGCCCCTCCTGCGCCAATTTTTATGTTGGTTACGATAGAAGACATAGACAGTGCTGTACACAGTGTGATTCCGAAAGAAATCAGGATGATTAACCAAGCACCTAATAAACCGGCGTTTCCTACAACCCAACCCAAACGCAAATACATGATTACACCCAAAATGGTGAGCAAAGTAGGGGTAAAGACACCCCCAAAGGTGCCGAACTTTTTCATTGCTGTTGGTTCCTGTGACTGCTCCATAAGAATTAGAAATCTAGCGTATTTGCTGAGGAGATATTAAAGAGACTAAATTTAATAAAATGGTCACATCTTTTTTCAATTATGTGCGCAAAGCGACCTGTGTCCTTCTACTGACTTTTGCCTACGGCAAGATCTAGCTAAGGGGTAAGCGTTGTCGAAATCGCATTCACTTCTCGCTCCAGTTCAATCCCGTATTTTTCTTGGACATCTTTCATGATTAAGGCGCTAAATGCCAAGATTTCTGCGGCAGTTGCACCACCATGATTGACAATCACCAGTGCCTGATACTTGTAGCAGCCCACGGCTCCCTGGCGTTGGCCTTTCCAACCGCATTGGTCAATCAGCCAGCCGGCAGGGACCTTGACCTGAGATGCACCAGCAGGGTAGGAGGGGATGCCTGGAAATTGGGTCTGCAACTGCTTGAAATGAACCTCGCTGATCACCGGGTTTTTGAAGAAGCTCCCAGCATTGCCATAAATTCGCCAATCGGGTAGCTTCGAGCGGCGGATTTCAATGACAGCGGCGGCTACATCCTGGGGAGAGGGGTGTTTGATTTGTTTGTGCTCCAGTTGTTCTTGAATAGCACCGTAATGAGTATAGAGCTGGTGTTTTTGTTTGGTCAATACAAAACTGACGCTGGTAATGAGGAAGCGATTGCGATTTTCAGGCTGCTTGAAGAAGCTGTCTCGGTAGCCAAATTGGCAGTCTTGATTTGAAAAGGTGCGCGTTTTTCCAGCACTCAATTCCAGTGCTTCAAGGCTTAAAAAAACATCTTTTAGCTCACGGCCATAAGCTCCGATGTTCTGTACGGGAGCAGCGCCCACCGTGCCTGGAATCAGTGCCATGTTTTCCAAACCACCATAACCTTGCTGCAAGGTCCATAATACAAATTCATGCCAATTGACACCACCGCCTGCACGGACAATGACTTCGTTTCCTTTCTCTTCAGTAACCTCTATAAACTTGATACAGTTGTGGAGTACCATTCCGGGGAAATAATCAGGAAGTAAAAGATTACTGCCGCCTCCCAGAATTAAACAAGGAGCGTTGGCTTGGAACTGTGGGAGAAACGGTGATAACTCATCCGGATGATGAATCGCTACATATTGGGCAGCAATAGCGGCTATGCCAAAGGTGTTGAGGGACTTTAAATTGTAATTAGCTTGCAACAGGCAGGGTTTTTAAAACAGTGAAAACCTTGTTTTGTATGATGATACTAGTCTTTGGAGGCAAAAGAACAGCAGAAAATAAATCGCAGTTTATTTTCTGCGCAATGCAAAGGAACAGCACGAAAATAAAAAGCGATTTCGCTCCGCGTCTACTACGTGGTTGTTTTTCATAATAGTTGAATAAGCGCTTCATTTCAAGCGTTTCTACTATTTGAAAAACTGAGAAAAAATCGCAGTTTATTTTCTGCGCAATGCAAAGGAACAGCACGAAAATAAAAAGCGATTTTGTTTTTCATAATAGTTGAATAAGCGCTTCATTTCAAGCGTTTCTACTATTTGAAAAACTGAGAAAAAATCGCAGTTTATTTTCTGCGCAATGCAAAGGTAGGAAAGGCCTGCTTTATTTACTATTTTCGCGTCTATTCTGACCAAATTAGAAACAGCACGAAAATGAAATCGCATTTTATTTTCTGCGCAATACTAAGAACTAAATGAAAAACATTGCAGTAATCGGTGCCGGTACTATGGGAAATGGCATCGCCCACGTATTTGCACAAAATGGCTTTAACGTTACCCTGATTGATATCTCAGCTGCTGCTTTGGAAAAAGCCCTGGCGACCATCAACCGCAACCTGGATCGACTGGTAACCAAAGAAAGAATTACGGAAGCTGACAAAGCTGCTACCCTGGAGCGCCTAACCACCGCAACGGATATGAATGCAGGTGTGAGTAATGCCGACCTGGTTGTAGAAGCCGCTACCGAAAATGTTGACCTCAAGCTGAAGATATTCCAGCAACTAGATGCTGCGGCGCCTGCCTCGGCTATTCTGGCTACGAACACCTCGTCGATCTCCATTACCAAGATTGCTGCCGTGACGGAGCGCCCCACCCAGGTTATCGGAATGCACTTTATGAACCCGGTGCCGATTATGAAATTGGTGGAAGTGATTCGTGGATACGCTACTTCTGATGAGGTGACGACAAAGATCATGGCCTTATCGAAGCAGTTGGGCAAAGCACCTGTAGAGGTGAATGATTACCCCGGCTTCGTCGCCAACCGTATTTTGATGCCAATGATAAACGAGGCCATCTACACCCTGTTTGAAGGCGTTGCTGGCGTAGAGGAGATTGATACCGTTATGAAATTGGGAATGGCACACCCTATGGGCCCACTTCACTTGGCCGATTTCATTGGGCTTGATGTTTGCCTATCCATCTTACGGGTACTTTATGATGGTTTTGGTAACCCCAAGTATGCCCCTTGCCCCTTGCTGGTTAATATGGTGATGGCAGGTAAAAAGGGTATTAAATCTGGCGAAGGTTTCTATAGCTATGGGCATGGTACTAAAGAATTGATTGTTTCGGGTAGCTTTAAGTAAATTGAAGGTGGAATGATGGGGCTTCACCCGTACAGGTTTATCGGTACAATGGGAAGGAGTTGGATGAGGCTACGGGGCTGTATGATTATGGGGCCAGGTGGTATGATCCGGCGGTTGCGCGGTGGGGGCAAATAGACCCTCTTGCCGATCAGTATGCGCCTTACTCGCCTTATAATTATGTGTTAGGGAATCCGATAAGTCTTATTGATCCGGATGGGATGGCTCCTAGTACAGGTGGTGACCCAGGTAAAATTATAGCCGTATTTTATCATGGTGGGCCAACAGGAGGAGGAAAAACCACTACACCTAGCAGAGCTGGCACCACCGGACAAATCTATAATTATACTGCTTCGAGTGCTGGCAATGCAGATCGAGGTTTTGCTGGAAGGGTTATTGCTCCTGGAGCTACTTCTGCTTCTGGAGTTGAGAATGGTCTTGGATTCATAAAAGACAATTATAATGAAGGTGACCAAGTCATTGTATACGGATACAGCTATGGCGTAGATGTAGCAACTGATCTATCCGCTAAATTAGGTGAGATGGGTATTCCTGTTGATTTATTAATCACCGTAGATGGTTCTGATGGGCCTATGCAAAATTCTACCGTAAATACTGAAATTAGCGATAACGTCGACACTAATTTGAATATTTATCAAACCGATGACTCTGGTGTATCTGCTACTTCAAGATCGACAGGAGTTTCTACTTCCAATAGTTCTAGCAACAGTAGTAGCAGCGATAGTGGAACATCTAATTTTCCAGGTTCTAATGGAGGCCCTAATTCTCCAAAGGATAAATATAGAACTCATGTTATTAATATGAATGTTAGTGGTCCAGGTGTAACTCATGGTAACATCCAAAGTAAACAACAGGCTACAATCCAGCATGTCATTAATAATCATATCACTCAACCTAAAAAGGACTAGGTATGAAGTTTTCTAACAGTTTATGGTTGTTCAGCTTTATGTCTTTAATCCTTTGTTCTTGTGACAACAATTACAGGAATGTTGAGATAACAGGTTTAGTATCTGACAGCATATCTGATGTGCCGATTTCTGATGCAAGAGTTACGATTAAATGTTGGGTGTATGATACAGAAATATGGGAATCAAGAATAGTTGAAAAAGAGACAATCACAAATAGCAAAGGGGAATTTGAAGTAACCTTTGAAAAAGGGGAAGCATTTGACCTCTTAGTACAAATGGATGGTTATAGAGACTACGATCAGTCCGTAACGCTAGTCCGTAACACTTTTTTTCTAAGTATAAAGCTGGAGAAAGAGTAGCCCACTGGCTAAGCTATGCGCTGGCCGCCCCAAGCGGATAGACGAATAGCGCCCAGTGGGCGCAGTGACGGTTCTGCCGGTATTGTGTGATCGGAGGATGGTCTTTAAATTATTGCAATCCCCGAAGGGAATACCCTCGACAAAACATAAGTCATCCCGAATTTTGATTGTCATCAAAACCCGTGCTGACCAACCGCCAAGCCTATCGTTAAAAACAAAACCCCATGATTTCACTAATAGAAATCATGGGGTTTTGTACAAATGGCCAGACAAATGACTTTTTCTAAGTTGAAGTCAGGCTGGATTTTTGCTTCTAGTGCGGTTTAATAGAAACGCTTTTTGATATAGCGTTTGTGTAACTCGTGGGAGGTAACGTAGAAGGATTTTACTGCACTCCCAACTTAACAAGCTGAGACTCAATTCCTTTCATAAACTGCTCTACGGTTTCAGCATCAATAGTTTCCGATGTTTTTGTGATATCTTGGATATTGTCATACTTCACGATTTCCTGGAACCCTTTTTTAAGCCCTTCTCTCATGGTGGAATTGGATACCGTTCTGTCAATTCTATTATTGATTGTATCAAGGTTAGAAGTCACTCTCTTGCGAAGGGCTAGGTATGCAGCCTCGTTGTTTTTTAGAATTTCTGAAGGGCTGATCGCACTTTCATCAATTTGCGTTACCTGCTTTGCAGGCTCAGTGACAGCAGTGGTATCTGTTTGCTCTGTCGTTGTAGTGGCTTCGGTAGCAGGAGCGTCGCTATTGCACTGGGTGAAAAACAGCATAGTTACTATTGCAAGCGGTAAGAAATACTTCATGGTGATTGTTTTTTTGTAAATCGCGCCGCAAATTTAATCAACTTTAGCAATAGCAACAACAAATATGTCTCGCTGGAGGGATCGATAAAAAAGAGGACTCGCTTGGCTCTTTGATTTACACCTGTTACTAAATGATCGGGATATTTTGAGAAGAGGGTTTACTAGACCGGCCTAGCGATGTGTAACAGTGGCCGCGGGAGCGGACAGACCGTAGGGCCGAGCGATGAGCGAGCTGTAGAACGTAGCGCCCGCAGGGAGGCCCATGATAAAGAAAGAACTAAAACCGATTAGAATGTGCCATTCTCACTTCTTCGGTACTGTAAGGATTGTTAACGATGGTCAGTTCTAGTCCTACGGGAAGGTTTCGATGAAAGATAGCTTGTTTTCCTGAGATTCTGAGTTTTTTAATGCTTCCATCATCTGTTTTTACCCAGTATTCCCGCTCATTTATTTGCTCAATGATTATTGCTTGTTCTCGAAGGGTCATAGTACGGAATTAATCATCATCATCATCGTCCATGTCAAAGTCATACAATCGCGTGCCTTTGAAGCCATCAATTTCCCTACGCTCTTTCTTGGTAGGGCGGCCGGTACCTTTTTCGCGAGATTCTACCCCTCGCTTGCCAACGAACCAGGCATCGTATTTGGTGAGTTCTTCTGGGGGAGTCAGATCGATATAGCATTCCTGGGCGATGGATGCACCTACGCGTTTTTGAATAAGATCAACGACTTTAAAGACGAGGTTAAAACCATTTCTATTCACGTTGATGATTTCATCCCGTTGGACCATATAGCTGGCTTTGACGGTTTTCTCACCAATTTTTACCCGTCCGTTGCGGACAGCTGCCGTAGCCATTGTTCTGGTTTTGAAAATACGGATACTCCACAACCACTTGTCTATTCTTACTTTCTTGAGCATTCGTTGAGCTCTGCTTTTTTTAGTTAATAATCAGGAAAGAAGGTGTGCTTAAACCTCTTTCAATGGGGGATACTGCATGTTCAAACCTTCTAGTGCTTCTTGAACAATTTCGGTCATCACATAATCCCTGTACCAGCGCTGGTCTACAGGAACAACATGCCAAGGGGTAGTGCTATTGTTGAGCACATCTTCATAGCAGCGCATGTACTCGTCCCAATGCTTGCGTTCTTGCCAGTCGCCGGCATTGTGTTTCCAGTGTTTCTCAGGATCATCAATACGCTCCTGTAGTTCAATCACCTGCTGTTCCTGAGAGATGTTGAGGAAAAACTTGAGGACAATGGTATTGTTATCAAATTGAAGCAAATTTTCAAACATATTGATAGCTGCCATCCGCTTTTCAACCTGTTCTTCCGTAATCCACTTGTGTACCCGTTGGATAAGTACATCTTCGTAATGCGAGCGATTAAAAATCACCAATTCCCCTTTTCTGGGAGCTTGCTTGTGTACGCGCCACAAAAAGTCGTGGGCAAATTCTTCTTCGGTAGGTTTCTTGAAACTGTGGGTACGTAAACCGTAGGGCGCGCATTCTCCGAATACATTCCGGGTACCTCCATCCTTGCCACTGCCATCCATGCCTTGTAGGACAACCAACACACTGTGTTTGCCCTCGGCAATCAGTAGCTGATGAAGTTCGGCAATCCGCTTGCGGCGTTGTTTGACGATTTTTCGTGCTTTGTCTTTATCCAAATCCTTAGGTGCCCTGGTAGGTAGATCGGCAATCTTTATTTTTCCCATAACTTCTTTGTGTTTATCAACAACTCACTTAAAACAGGCTCTAAATCCTCATTTTGGAACGCTTGACCAAGTACTGTTGCAGAATAGGTTTGAAACCCTTGTTGATATCTGCTTCCACAAAATCAATGCGATACTGGAGACACTTTTGTTTGAGCGCGTCTACAAAGTCGCCTACCTGCTTGGTATAAAAGTCCTTGACTTGGTTGGGCTGGAGTTTTATTTTTTCGCCAGTTTCGAGGTCTTCAAATTCGTAGGGGCGATTTTCGAATTCAAAGTCAATTTCTTGCTTTTTATCAACGGTATGGAATAAAACCACCTCGTGCTTATTGTACTTCAAGTGCTGAAGGGCAGAAAAAAGGTGCTCGGCATCTTCACCAGATTCAAACATATCACTGAAGATGATCACCAACGACCTGCGGTGAATACTGTCTGCAATTTGATGTAAAGCATCGGCGACATTCGTCGTTTGCTGAACTTTTGGTTCGTTGATGAGTTGATGCAGGTGAGTCAGCATTAGCCTGTAGTGGGTGGTACTCGACTTTACGTGAGTGTGCGTTTTCACTTCATCACTAAACAAGCTCAAGCCAAAGGCATCTCTTTGACGCATTAAAAGGTTCATCAAGGCGGCGGCGGCCAGGGCCGAAAAGCGCAGCTTATTGATCCCTGCTTCGCTGGTAGCACTAACCTCTGGAAAATACATTGAGCTAGACGCATCAATAATGATCTGGCAGCGCAAGTTGGTCTCTTCTTCGTAACGCTTCGTAAACAGCTTCTCGGTTCTACCGTAAACTTTCCAGTCAATACTGCGGGTAGATTCACCGGGGTTGTAAATACGGTGTTCTGCAAATTCTACCGAAAAACCGTGGAAAGGGCTTTTGTGGAGCCCAATAATAAATCCTTCAACTACTTGTCGGGCCAGCAACTCAAGGTTGCTCATTTCCCTTACTGCCTTATTGTCTAATTCAAACATACATTGGGTTATTTGCTACTTAACGTAGAAAGCCCTCGTTTGGGTTGTAAACGAGGGCTTTAAAGTATCTAAAATTTAGGTCAAATTATAGATACTTATTGATTTTATCGGCCAATGCTTGCTTGGTGGTCACACCAACGTGCTTATCTACTACTGCTCCGTCTTTGATAATCAGGATGGTAGGAATACTACGCACGCCATATTCCATAGAAATATTAGGATTGGAGTCAACATCTACTTTGCCAACGAGTACTTTCTCGCCGTACTCGGTTGCAAGGTCTTCAATGATTGGGCCAATCATGCGGCAAGGGCCACACCATTCTGCCCAAAAGTCAACGACAGAAACTTTACCTTCGGCAAGTGCCGTATCTTGGAAATTGTTATCAGTGAATTCAAAAGCCATTTTGGATGCTTTATTTTTACGTGAAAATATTATGTTCGCTGAGGAAGCCATTAGAATTTTGGCAATTAAGCCACTAAGCGCAGACAACTTCAGAAATAAAATCTACTTTGGAAACGCTTTATTAGTTCCAGAGGTTCAAAGATAAGGAACAACACGAAAATAAAAAGCGATTTGGCTACGCCGTTACTACGTGGTCGCTTCGCGGCTACTTCGTGGTTTGTTTTTTATAATAGTTTAATAAGCGATTCATTTTAAGCGTTTTAACTATTTGGGAAGCTTAGGAAAATCGTAGTTTATTTTCTGCGCAATATTAAGCATTTCTATTTCTACTAATTCAATTTTTTATCATGCATCGTAAGGGGTTTGTCCGCTGGGGGATAGTTTTAGCAACCTTGGCCTTGGTTATTCGGGCCGTAGCCAGCCCCGAGTGGGTAGAGCAATATTATTCGCGGGGCTTCTTTTCGCTCTTCCGAATGTTTTGGGACACGATGATCACTTCCTGGGTTCCTTTTGCGGTGCTCTATCTTCTGTTCTTTGTTCTCTTGCTAAGGTTTATCAGAGCAATTATCCGCTGGCGAAAACTCAAAGGCATTCAGCGGCTATGGTCGGCACTTCTCGGTCTATTGGGCTTTAGCGGTTGGCTTGTGTTTACTTTTCTGCTTTTGTGGGGATTTAACTATGGAAGAGTTTCAGTAGAAGACAAATTAGGTTTTGAATTAAGCACTCCTTCTCGGTCTGATATGCAAGCACAAGTAGCAGCGGAAGCAGGTGTACTCGCCGAACTTCGCAGACAAATACCTGGTGCGGATACGTTGGCATTAGGCTCAGGTCATTTTCCAGAAAACAGGGAAGATTTACTAAGGGAAGGGCTAGAACAAGTGCTTACTTATTACAACTATCCGGTCATTGGTAGTGTTCGAGGACGCCTTGTTTACCCCAAGGGGCTTTTTCTGCGTTTTAGCTCCGCTGGCCTCTACCTTCCCTGGACGGGAGAAGGGCACATTGACGGAGGCTTATTGGAGCTGCAGCAACCTTATACGATGGCACACGAAATGGCTCATGGCTATGGTTTCGGTGATGAAGGCAGTTGTAGTTTTTGGGCTTACCTGACAGCCTTTCGGGTAACGGACCCTGCTTTGAAATACGCGATTCGCCTGGGATATTGGCGACGCTTAGCATCAGGGTGGCGTAGGGTTGCCCCAGAAAGCTATTCGCAATTTAGGGCTACGCTAGACAAAGGACTGGTGGCCGATCTCGAAGCGATTAATGAAAATAACGCCGCTTACCCTGATATTATGCCCAAGTTTCGGGATGCCGCTTATGATTCTTACCTCAAGGCGCAAGGCATTGAGGAAGGAATGGAAAATTACAGTAAAGTAATCCTCTTGGTCGAGGCTTGGCGAAAAGATGCTGACGCTTTTTTGCAATCAAATTAGCGTTTCTACCCTTTGCAAAGACGTGAAGTATCTCACATCTTTCTACTAGTTTGTGTTGTAGATCCGAATTAAAGTTTTAATTTTAAGGAACAATGAACAAAAAGTAGGATGTTGATTGACCCTAAAAACAAAGCCTTTAAAGCGGCACTCTTTCTGATCGAAGCGACTAATTTCAATGTCTTCCTTACCGGTAAAGCAGGAACAGGTAAGACCACTTTTCTCCGTTATATCCGCAAGTATGTGAAAAAGAAGATGGCCATTGTTGCACCTACCGGTGTGGCTGCTGTTAATGCTGGCGGCATGACCATTCATTCTCTTTTTCATATCCCTCCCAGCGTCTATCCTGCGAATGATCCCCGTTTGCGATCACGCGCTGAGCCTGATCGCCCGGGAGTGTCTATTCGTTCTCATTTTAAAATGTCGCAGCAGAAGAGGAAGCTTTTTAAAGAATTAGAGCTATTGGTTATTGATGAAGTAAGCATGGTGCGTTGCGATTTGTTGGATGTTATCGACCGTTTACTCCGTACTTACGGTGGTGATCGTTACCTGCCATTTGGTGGCAAACAGGTCCTTTTTATAGGTGACCCTTTTCAGTTGCCTCCTGTCACTCCTGATGATCAATGGGAGCTTTTGAGGCACCATTACGAGAGTTCTTATTTTTTTAGTGCACTGGCATGGAAGGCCGCTCAGCCAAAATTACTGGAGCTTCAAAAAGTGTATCGCCAGCGAGATTTATCTTTTGTACGTGTGTTAAACAGAATACGTTCAGGAGAACAAAGTTCAGCAGATTTAGCGCTTTTAAATAAGCATTGGGTCCCTGCAGATTTCAATTACACCCAGGCTGGGTACATTTATCTTGGTGTAACCAACCGAGATGTTGATCGCCGTAACAAGCGGGAACTCAAAGCGCTGGACACTCCGTCTTACACTTATCTTGGCCTCGTTACGGGAGATTTTAAACCGTCAGACATGCCTACGCCTCCTGAATTAGTACTAAAAGTAGGCGCACAGGTGATGTTTGTCAAAAATGACATTGGGGAAGCTCGTCGATTTTTCAATGGGAAGATTGGTAAAGTTATCAAACTAGAAGAAGATCGTATTACGGTCGACTGCTCTTTGCAGGGGAGCGAAACTACCGACCCTATTGTAGTAGAAACAGTTCGCTGGACCAAAGTTCGTTACGAGTGGAATGCCGAAGAGCGAGAGATTGACGAGATTGAAACTGGTAGCTATGAGCAATTTCCACTAAAGCTTGCTTGGGCTATTACCGTGCATAAGAGCCAGGGATTGACTTTTGAACAGGTTTTTGCTAATCTAAATGGGGCTTTTGCCGCAGGACAAACATACGTTGCACTGAGTCGGTGTACACAGTTGGAAGGACTTAAGTTGGCTACTCGCTTACGGCACGGTGATATAAAAGTAGACCCTGTCGTTAAAGCATTTGCGGATGATTTTGCTGATGATGCAGAAATAGAGGCTTTGCTAGATCGAACTGCCTTTTTAGCACACAAAGAAGAAGTAGAAGAGGTGTTGCAGACGGGGGATCTTACTGCCGCAGTACCTGCTTTTTATGCCCTACAGCAAGCCTTCCCTGAGTTCAGGCAAGAAATGGAGGTGCTGGAGGCCAGTATTCTGGCAGCTATCAAGAAATTGCAATAGTCATTTGTTGCGACGATACAAAAGCTGTATTATTGGTTTGGCAATAATCCTTAATTTTTTTCTGATGTTAAAAAGAATGCGTGCTTGGTGGACAAGCGTAAGTGCCAAAGGGACGCTTGCTAAAACCAAAACGATCTCGGAAAACTCCTGGCAATCGGTGAAGCAATTAAAGTGGGGTTATCTACTTAGTTTCGCGTGGTTTCCCAAGCTTCTTGAGGGCCTGGTTTCTATCGTTCTAAAACTAGGTACATTACTATTAGTCATCCTTTTCCTCGTTTTTTTCCTACGTTTATTCAAGGATCAGGGCTATTTTATCCAGGCGTTTAGCGTCCCTAAGCAATTAGAGGAACAGGGTTACAATGGACAGGTAATGGCCGTCAGAGTACAGGAAAAACTAGAGGAGTTAAAGGAACAGGCTGGTTCCGTCAAGGAGGATTCTCTTCAATTAAAAAGCAACCAACAAGACATTGACCTCTCGGTATTGGGGGTAGGTTTATCTCTGCGGACCTTGGCTTTTCAAATTCGCGAAGCTTTAGGTCGAGAGAATAAGACGCTGCATGGTGAGATAACCAAGATTGGTAATCGCTACGAGGCACAAATCAGAATGACGGGGTACCCCAAAATTACGAGTGTTCGCTTTGCAGATCCTGGTAGTGAGGTGGAAGCTTTAGACCTGCTATTCAAAGATTTAGCGGAAGGTATTCTTTATCACACCGATCCTTATCGATTGGCATTGGTACTGAGGCAGGAAAAAAGATATGACGAAGCGATCAAAACGATTCGCCGTCTTCTCCAGACCAATCCTGCGGAAGCGCACTGGGCGTATTTGGGATGGGGAGCAATGCTCAGAGAGTTAGATGACCTTGATGGGGCTATTGAAAAATACAAAAAAGCAATTGAGCTTAAACCTGATTTTACCTTGCCGCACATCAATTTGGCCTATATATATCAGGAACAAGATAGTGTAGAGCTAGCTATATCAGCCCTTCGGCGATCGGTTGAGTTGGACCCAGGAAATATTGAAAGGCAAAATAGCTTGGCTTGGATGTTGTATACTTATCATGGCTTGACCAAGGTAGATAGTCTCTATACCGCCCTTATGGAGCGTGAGCATGATGATCCAGAAGCACAGAGCATGGCTGCTATTACATGGGCAGAAATGGTATTTCAGGAGGGAGATTTCGCAGCAGCAACCAAAATCCTGGACGACTATTATTCAAGGCCTGGCGAAAATGTTTTTTCGTACCTGATCAAAGGCGTTACTGCTTTTGCAGAACAGGATACGGCTAAAGCACTTAACTTCTTTAAGGAAGCTTTCGACTTAGATCCTGGTAACGTAGCAGCAATTAACTCCAATATTGGTTTTGCAGGGATGCTTAATAGAGATGATCATGTCATCAATATTTACAGAAAGGCGCATTGGGGAAATGTAAAACGCTACCAAAGGATGAGCTCATTAAACCGAGTGGCTATGATTTTTAATTACCAGGAGGAACATGATTCTGCTATGGTACTCATCAATAAGGTTATTGAGATAGACACCATGGTCGGGTATCCCTATACAACTTTGGCAGAGACCTACTTTTTCAAAGGACAACCCGATAGCTGCTACTATTATTTAGATAAAGGACTCGCTTTGGGTTTCAATCCCGTGAATATCGATTATACGATGGCGCCGTATGATTACCTTAAGGATCAGTTACAATTTCAGCGATTACTAGCTCGGTACGAAAAAGTGGATCAGCAATTAAGTAACTAGTCCAATTGTACAACCAAGCCTTTTAGGTAGGATCCTTCTGGATGGAAAAGATTTACGGGGTGATCGGCTGCTTGTGTCATTTGATGAAGAACCCTTGCAGAACGCCCTGCCTCTAAGCCAGCAGCGACGATGGTATCCTGAAACAACTGCCGGTCAACCACCTGCGAGCAAGAGAAGGTGAATAACAGTCCGCCGGGCTTAACCAGACGCATGGCTTCCGTATTCAAACGTTTGTAACCCTGTACTGCACGGTGCCTTTTGTTGAAACTCTTGGCATAAGCAGGTGGATCGACCACGACAATATCATAAGGTGTCTCCTGCTTGCGCAAAAATTGCAAAACATCACTTGTAATCGCGTTATGCCGGTCAGTTGGCAATTCGTTGAGTGTGACATTTTCCTCAGTAAGCAACATGGCTTTTGCCGACACGTCTACACTATCTACTTGGGTCGCCCCAGCCTTAAGGGCGTAAATACTAAAACCACCCGTATAGCAGAAAGTATTCAATACTGTTTTATCTTTGGCGTAATAAGCCAATAGCTGGCGATTGTCTCGCTGATCGAGAAAAAAGCCTGTTTTTTGACCAGTAGCGGCATTGATCTTGAAAGAATGCCCCAGTTCTTTAACGGTAGCTTCCGCTGAATTGCCCATAAGAAAACCATCGATCGCCTCTTCTTGAAAACGTTGAGGCAATGTTTTTCGGGCCCTCAGGTAAATGGAAGAGATTTGATCACCTAATACTTTTTGTAAAGCATCAGAAATATCCTGACGCTCACGGTACATGCCCATGCTATGGCATTGTACCACTGCGAGGTCCTTGTAGATATCGATAACGAGCCCAGGCAAGAGATCGCCAGCTCCGTGAACAAGACGGTAGGCGTCGGTAAGATCAGCTTGTGCGCCAAGAATCACTTGTCTACTCGCGTAGGCTCTTGCCAAAGATGTTTCCCAGAAGTCAGCAGGTGGAGCCTCTGCTCCGCGGTGAAGCAAGCGTACGCGAATACTACCTTCTTGATAGTGCCCCGTGGCTAGGCAATTGCCTTCAGGGTCAAGTACACTGACTCGGTCTCCATCTTCTAGACCATCGGCCTGTTCGCCAATAGCACCGGAGAAAACCCACGGATGCTGGCGACGAACAAAAACGGCTTTCTTTGGCTTAAGCTTCACATATTTTTCCATCGCGCAAAGGTACATTTTTATTCAAGCTCCGCAATACGCTTCAAGACCTCTATAATAAGGTTGTCAACAGCAGCCTTGGGGTTGGTGCTAAACGTATTTTTCGATCTGTTTGCTAAAATTACACTGCATGAAAGTGCTTCATGACCAAGGATTCGACTTAAACCATAAAGCGCCGAAGTCTCCATCTCCAGGTTGGTGATTTTTTGAGTGCCAAATCTGAAATCATGGAGGTGATCAAAGATCGCTGGCGAAAGTCTGGTGGTGGCACGTAGTGTTCTTCCCTGTGGCCCGTAAAAACCTGGCGCTGTAATCGTAATACCTTGTGCATAACCAGCTCCGATATGGCTGAGTAAATTTTGCGAACCTTCAACAAAATAGGGGCGGATAGGAGCTTTGTAATGATGTCTTTCCAGGAATTGGTGCCAATCCTTTTCCAGTTGCTGTTCTACAGAAGAAGGCTGCCACTCATAGAAGTTCATGAGGTTGTCAAAACCCATGGCAGCACTGGAGCAGACGATGTCATCAACGTCATTTTCTGGTTGCAAACCTCCGGTGGTGCCAATGCGGATGATGGGTAGCTTTTTCTTGATCGCTTTCTCCTTTCGGGCCTCAAAATCTATATTGACCAAAGCATCAAGCTCATTAAGAACAATGTCAATGTTATCGGGCCCGATACCTGTGGAGATGACGGTAATTCGCTTGTTGCCCAAGCGCCCGGTGTGGGTAACAAATTCGCGCTTTTCCTTACGTACCGTAACCTCATCAAAATGTTGGCTCACTCTGGCGACACGGTTTTGATCACCGACGGTAATGATATAGTCCCCAACATCTTCAGGGCGAAGATTGAGGTGGTAAATACTACCATCGGGGTTGACGATCAATTCGGAGGGAGGGAGGAAATCTTTCATTGATTTGTATTTGGTTTCAAATGTAGGGCGTATTAAAGGTAAGCGCTTGTCGCAAAAATCCCGAACAAGCTTAAAGTAATTTACCAGCACGCATTAAATCTGACCTGTAGTTTACAAACAGCGGTAGCAAAAAAACTACTTTTGCAAATAAGCTAACGAACAAATAATTATGCCAAAGATATATCATCTTTCTACGTGTACGACTTGCAAAAAAGTGATTGCTGCGCTCAACAGCGGAGAAGGCTTTGAACTACAAGACATTAAAACCAATAATGTTTCTGCCGAGCAGCTGGATGCATTAAAAGAAGTGGTAGGCAGCTACGAAGGCCTCTTTAGTCGCCGGGCGATGAAGTATCGTTCGATGGGCTTGGGCGATAAGGAGCTCTCTGAAGCAGATTACCGCCAGCTTATTCTTGATGAATATACCTTCCTGAAGCGGCCCGTAGTCGTTATTGGCGATCAGGTTTTTACCGGTAGTAGCAAGAAAAGTGTAGAAGGAGCATTAGCCGCATTGAAAGCATAAAAAATGCAAGGTTTCATGACTAAAGAACAGATAGCACACTGGTTTCAGTCTTTACAAGATCGTATATGTAATGATTTGGAAGCAGCCGACGGAGAAGGGGAATTTCAGGAAGATCGATGGGAGCGCCCTGGCGGCGGCGGTGGTCGCAGTCGCGTGATCCATGGCAAACACCTTGAGAAAGGTGGCGTTAACTTCTCTGCGGTACATGGAGAGTTGTCTACAGCTGCGGCTAAATCCTTACACCTGGGTGAAGGAGGACCATTCTTTGCTACGGGTGTGTCTATTGTTTTGCATCCACGTAGTCCGCGGGTGCCCATTATCCACATGAATGTCCGTTATTTTGAGATGGATAACGACCGCTGGTGGTTTGGTGGAGGGATCGACCTCACACCTCATTATGTGGTTCCTGAAGACGCTACCTGGTTTCATCAACAACTGAAGGCGGTTTGTGATGATGCTCATCCTGATTATTATAGCCGCTTCAAAACGTGGGCTGATGATTATTTTTATCTCAAGCATCGAAAGGAAACGCGTGGGGTAGGGGGCATCTTCTTCGATCGCTTGGGGCCTGATGCTGAATTGTCAAAAGAGGACTTGTGGCAATTTGTGCAAAAGGTCGGTGATACTTTTGCACCAACTTATATCGAGTTATTGAAACGCCACCAAGGGGAAACCTTTACCGAGAATGAAAGCCATTGGCAGCGCATTCGTCGTGGCCGCTACGTTGAGTTCAATCTCGTTTGGGATCGTGGCACCAAGTTTGGTTTAGAAACCGATGGCCGCACAGAAAGCATCTTGATGAGCTTACCTCCACTGGCCGGCTGGGAATACAATTATCAAGTAGAAGCTGGAAGTAAAGAAGCTTTTACCCAAGAACATTTGCGCAAAGGAATTGACTGGGCTGATAATACTTACTGACAAATCACCTGAATAGTTTCGGTACTAATTCGATTACTCAGATTTCCTGCGCGATCCCTGATTTGAATTTCATAGGAGAAGTTCTCAACAGGATTTAGGGGAATACCAAAACAAGGAAATTCATTCTCGATGCAGCAAATACCGCCGTTCACATTCTTAATACGAATGGTTATTTCACCACTGATGCCATTGCTGGTACCTTCCTCTGGAATTGTTGGGATTTTGTATTGCTGAGTAAAACCAGGTATCCGACTATCGAACAAAAAAACATCGGTAGAATCTTCGAGACTGAGATCGCCGTCTCCATCCGTAAAAGAGAAGTAAATTTCCAATGTATCAAGACCTAAAGGTTCTTGCAGTACCGCAAGTTTATTAACACCTAAATACTCAATAACAGGAGTTATTGGATAAGAAGGAGGTTGGACGCAAGAGAACATCAAGGCCCAACATACGAGTACCAAGCCGATAATATTACGATAGTTCATTGCTTGTGGAAGTTTTACAATCGACAAATAATATCAATCGTCTCTGTGCGTATTTTGTTACTCAAATTGCCTGCGCGATCTCGGATTTGAATCTCGTAAGAAAAAGTATCAATAGCGTTTTGCGGATTATTGGGGCAAGGGAAGCCATTTTCAATACAACAGATGCCTGTATTTGCACTTTGGATATTAATGGTGATTTCTCCACGAATACCATTACCGGTACCATCTTCAGGAATTGCGGGAAGCTTATATTGGGTAGCAATACTAGGGAAACGACTATCATAAAGAAAAACATCCGTAGAATCTTCGATACTTAAATCACCATCACCGTCGGTAAATGAAAAAACAATACTTAAGGTGTCATTGGGTAGGGATGCAATGCCCTGGCGCACTTGAGCTTTGTTGGTGCCTAAATATTCAATAACAGGGGTGTCTGGATAATCGGGTGGATTGACACATGCAATAATTAACATTCCGCAAAGGAGGCAAAAGAGCGTAATTGGCAGAGCTTTCATTTGTTCGTTTTTGATAATTGTGGCGCGTATCTTTGCGCTTCTAATCTAAATTAGGATATGCAGAGGTCTTCGTTATTAGAACGCATTAAGACAGTTAAAGATCAGCATTTTACAGCTTTAACATTGGATGTTTTTCGCTACCAAGCCGAAAATAACCCAGTTTATCGGAAATTTCTGGAATTATTAGGAATAAATCAAGCTGAAATTCAACGGATAGAAGACATTCCCTTCTTGCCTATCCAGTTGTTTAAAGAATATGAACTACAGTCTGGCCAGTGGCCCGCACAACAAATTTTTAGCAGCAGTGGCACAACGGGTAGTGCTACCAGCAAGCACCTGGTCCGAGACACCCAATGGTATCTTGAAAACGCACGCCGAGGGTTTGAATATTTCTATGGTGATTTAAAAGATTTTGTGATACTGGCACTTTTGCCTTCCTATTTGGAAAGGCAAGGTTCTAGCCTGATTCTCATGGCGCAAGATTTTATTGAGCAATCCCAATCAGCACGCGGCGGTTTCTATCTTTATAATCAGGAGGAGTTGATTAAGCACTTGCAAAGCATTCAAGAAGAGCAGCCGATGACGAAAATACTTTTGCTTGGCGTCAGTTTTGCGCTTTTAGACCTGGCAGAAGCCAATAGTATTGACCTGGGCAATGTGATCATCATGGAAACAGGAGGAATGAAAGGCCGACGGGAAGAAATAACCAGAACGGAACTGCACCAACGACTGAAACTAGCTTTTCATCAAGAGAACATTCATTCGGAATACGGCATGACAGAGCTTTTTTCTCAGGCATATTCCAAAGGAGAAGGTTTGTTTCTGCCCGCCCCGACAATGCGTGTGCTAGCTCGTGAAATTACCGACCCTCTTCAATTGCAATCTGAGCAACGGACGGGGGTGCTAAATATCATTGATCTCGCTAATTTAGATACCATCAGTTTTATCGCTACCGAAGATTTGGGCAAGGTTCACGCTGATGGCAGTTTTGAAATACTGGGCCGGTTGGACGCCAGTGATGTTCGAGGCTGCAACTTGATGGTTATTTAATTAAGGGCCAACAGAGAATCATTTTGTGTAACTTTAGACAGCTTCAGTACAATAACAGGATCTTCAAGTATGGATGACAGTACATTTTTACTTTACGGCGCCTATGGCTATACCGGGCAATTAATAGTGAAGTACGCAGAACAGTATGGCTTGCAGCCTATTCTTGCTGGCCGTAACGAGGACAAACTTCGAGAGATGGCCGATGCCACAGGTTATGATTATTTGGCTTTTGACCTGGAAGATACGCATGCCTTAATTCATGCGCTTCAGAAAGTATCGGTTGTTTTGCATGTCGCTGGGCCGTTTGTTCATACGGCAGTGCCGATGATTGAAGCTTGCCTTGAGACAAAAACACACTACCTGGATATTACTGGTGAAATTGATGTTTTCGAGTTGGCCCATCGCTATGGTTCTGCTGCGGAGCAAAATGAAATAATGTTGATGCCCGGTGTCGGTTTTGATGTGGTACCAACGGATTGTATGGCTAAGTTTTTGGCAGAAAAAATGCCAGAAGCGGAACAACTGGAACTGGCCTTCACGATGCAGGGTGGTAGTGTATCCAGAGGAACGGCCAACACGATGATTGAAGGTCTTGGCAGTAGCGGAAAAATGCGACGACAGGGCCGAATTATAGACGTTCCATTAGGTCATGCTGCCAAGAATATTCCTTTTCTGGAGGACTACACCCGCTTGGCGATGTCTATTCCCTGGGGCGATGTAAGTACTGCCTATTATACGACTGGAATTCCCAATATCATTACCTACACAAAGGTTTCTCCGGCAACCCATCGCTCGACTAAATGGCTGCCTTATATTGCTTGGCTTCTTCGATTATCCTGGGTACGAAATATTGCTCGCAGGAGAGTAAAAGCAGGGCCTGCCGGCCCAAACGATAAAGAAAGAGAAGAAGGAAGAAGCCTGGTTTGGGGACAAATTACTGCCGAAAATGGAGATACGCTTTCTGCACGGTTTATTGGTCCTGAAGGCTATACGCTCACCGCGCACAGTAGCTTAATAATTACCCGTAAGGTGCTCAATGACGAGGCTTACCCTGGGTTTCAAACGCCTGCAGGTGCGTATGGTGACGACTTGGTAATGGAAATTGCAGGCACGCATCGGGAAATGATTTAGGAAAGGACTCCTGGCTTTTAGTTGAAAAAAGCTAAAAGCCAGGAGCACAGTTAATTTATCCTTCGGCTTTATCTTCTGCCAGCGTAATAGTACGGCTTACAGGATTCAGTGGTGTATCAACGGTCTTACCTTCCGCATCAACGAGCGTCAATGTTACGGTATGCTCGCCCATAGGCAGCCCCTTGAGGAAGTACGGTTGCCAGGTGTCGATCATGAAAGTTTCTCCACCAACTTCTGCTTTAACCTTGTAATCGTCACCAAGGGTAACGTTGGCCAGGTAAAAATCGAGCATCAAGTTTTCGGTATCCTTTCCTGTGTATGTGCCTTTGGGGCGACTGTAAAACAGCATAGGTTCTGTAACCTCTTTTTCACCAGAAATACTTTGGCCATTTACACTGATTACCGCAACCTTGGCAGCAGTAGCATGCTTGATGCTTTCATGGTACGAACGACTCAGGAAGGCTAGTAGGTAGTGGTTTCCATCAGCGATCTCGTAGTCGAAATCAGCCTCATATTTAGCAGCGTAGGGTTCATTGTCAAGAATCAGGTGAATGTGCTGACCTTGTGCAGAGTTTGCACACATTTTTTGTGCAGCATCACTGGTTTGATTACCTAAAGTGTAACCGCTTTCTCCACCATCAATGCCGAAGGAAAACTTTCCTGATTGATAGCTCATGCTTGTAATTGCAGCATCCGGAAAATCTGGAGAAGCAGGCATAGGGCTGATCGTGACTTTCGTTTCAACGACAGCAGGTGCTTCCATTTCTTCGGTTGCAGAATCTGTTGTTTCCGTTCCACCACCACAGGCTAAGGAAAAGGTGGCTAAAAAGGCTAAAAGAATGAATGTTCTCATATTATAATTGATTTATGAAATTGAGTTGCATGCTTTTTCGCCACATCTTTGCAGCAAAGGGCACTTCCTTATAAAACTACCGCTAATTTAAAGATGTTCACCAATATACCATGGGAAAAGAATTAATAGAACTTAAAGTAGATGGCATGGACTGCAATAATTGCGCCATGAGCATCTCTCGATACCTTGAACGCAAGGGCCTGGAAGACGTTTTTGTAAACTTTCAAACCAAAGAAGTCCGTTTTGCGTCTGGCAATGGAGACTTAGGCCTTGATAAGATCAAGTCGGGGATTGAAAAACTAGGCTATACTGTTTTAGAAGAAGAACCACAGCCTGTTTTTTGGACCTTTGAAAAGAAGCTACTCGTTAGTGCTCTGTTTACGCTGCCGTTATTATTAGGACATTTACTGATGATGGTGGGCTGGGCGCCCGCATGGTTGATGAACCCTTGGGTGCAGCTTGGCCTTACGCTTCCTCCTTTCGTTATCGGAGTAGTACACTTTGGTAGTAGTGCATTGAGTAGCCTACGTGGCGGAGTACCCAATATGGATGTCTTGATCTTTTTAGGTAGTACCGCAGCCTTTGTATACAGCATATTTGGACTTGTTTTACAAAACCCAGATTATTACTTCTTTGAAACCGTTGCTACAATCATAACCTTGGTACTATTGGGCAATTGGTTGGAGAAACGAGCAGTGGCCCAAACGACGTCGGCTATTGGTGAACTCACACAGTTGCAGGCTACCTCCGCACGCAGAATTCTTCCTTCTGGGCAGTTGGTGGAGATTCCTCAGAAGGAATTGCAAATAGGAATGCTCCTTCAAATTAATGAAGGGGATCGAATTCCCGCAGATGGAACGCTCCTTCAAGGAGAAGGCTTGGTTGACGAAAGTATGCTTACCGGCGAAAGTATGCCTGCGGCAAAGGAATTGTCCTCTGAATTGATTGGCGGCAGCCTACTCCTCAAAGGAAACCTACAAATGAAGGTAACTGCCAGCGGAAAAAACACGGTGCTGGAGCAAATGGTAGAATTGGTAAAAACAGCCCAGCAGGATAAGCCCCCGATTCAACAATTAGCAGATAAAATCAGTGCAATATTTGTTCCCGCAGTAGTTGGTATATCTCTGCTCACTTTTTTGCTCGGGCATTTTGCTTTTGGGCTTACCGCAACCCAGGCATTGCTCAATGCCATCGCGGTACTCGTTATTTCCTGTCCATGCGCAATGGGCCTCGCAACACCTACCGCCGTGATGGTAGGCGTAGGGCGATTAGCAAAACTAGGGGTGCTGATTAAGGGCGGCCGTACCGTAGAACAGTTGGCAACCATCAAAAACATTGTTTTTGACAAAACAGGTACTTTAACCACTGGGAAGTTTCGGGTAGAAAAAGCCGAATACCCAACCGGAGAAATGAAAAAAGCCAATAGCCTGGTTTGGGCGATGGAGCAATATTCAAGCCACCCCATTGCTGTTTCTTTACGGGAAGCACTGGAAGGTATGCCCCGAGCAGAAACTTTACCAGCACTAACAGTAGAAGAAGAAAGAGGTATAGGTATGACCGCCGTTGATGAAACGGGCATCCGTTATCGGCTAGGCTCCAAACGCCTCTTGGAAAATGATGCGGATTGTGACGGGGACATTTTCTTGTTGCGAGAAAGGGAAGTCCTGGCAATATTCAAATTAGGGGATGATTTGAAAAAAGGAGTGAGCGAAGCCATCCAGGCTCTTGAAGGCCAAGGGCGGAATTCTTTCATCCTTAGCGGAGATAGAGCGGACAAAACCCAAATACTGGCCGAAAAGATTGGTGTAAAAGAATATCACGCTGAGAAACTTCCTGCTGAAAAATTATCTATCATAAAAAACATCAGCGAAAAACACCCTACGGCAATGGTCGGTGACGGGATCAATGACGCGCCTGCACTTGCACAAGCTGACCTGGGAATATCCTTGAGTAGTGCATCTCAGGTAGCTATTCAGTCGGCCAAAGTTATCCTGCTGAAAGGGCGTATTGATGTGCTACCAGAGGCATTCGGGATCGCTGAAAAAACGGTACAAACGATACGGCAAAACCTCTTTTGGGCTTTTGCTTATAACATTGTAGCCATTCCTATTGCGGCAATGGGTTTCCTCAATCCGATGTGGGGTGCTTTGTTTATGGCCTTCTCTGATGTAGTGGTTATCGGCAATTCAATCCGCCTGAAATACAAAAAAGTGTAGACAAAATGCTAGTTTTGTCAAATGCTAACACACGAATGTACTAAGCGCGTACGCTACGGTGAAACCGATCAGATGGGGTATCTCTACTACGGGAATTATGCCCAGTATTACGAAATAGGGAGAGCGGAGATGATCCGTTCCTTGGGGTTGAGCTACCGGGCCATGGAGGAGGAGCATAATGTGCTAATGCCGGTAATGACTTTGCAGTGTCGCTACGTCCGCCCAGCGCTTTATGATGAGCTAATTACGATTCGGTCGACTTTGCGGCACCTTCCGCAGAAAACCATCACCTTTCACATGGAGTTGTTTAATGAAAAGGGTAAATTGGTGAATGGCGGCTCGGTAAAGCTTTGTTTTATTGATGCCAAGACCAATAAGTCGATTGAAACACCATCCTATTTGCTGGAAAAATTGAAGCCTTACTTTGAAGAAGTTTAAGTGGCCTACTCCTAAGGAGATACAAGATTGGGTTTACAATTTGCCAATCGTCAAACAAGTTTTGGATTGGTCGAAACGGACTTCGTTGCCGGGTTTTTTTCGTGTGCCGATTTATGATGTAGTTGTTTTTGTATTTAATGAGATTCGCAGGTTTGACCTGTTTACCCGAGCAAACAGTATTGCCTACAGCTTTTTTCTCTCGCTTTTCCCCTCTTTACTAACCCTTTTTACGCTGGTCCCTTTTTTACTGGACTTTCTCTCCGGGGTGGTTCCAGAGTTGGCCAACTTTAATTATGTGCTTGAACAAGAGATTACCCGGGTTATGCCAGGGCAAGCCGGAAGCCTCGTGTTTGATTTTATTCATGAAATCACCGATACGCCTCGAATTGGATTGTTGTCTTTTGGTTTCGTATTAGCCATCTATTTTTCTTCAAATGGGATGCTGGCGATGATGCGGAGTTTTGAAAAATCCTACCGCGACACCTTCAAACAGCGGGGAGGCCTTCGCAAGCGAGCTGTTGCTATTATGCTGACAGGTTTAGTCGGTTTTTTGCTGATATTTTCTGTCATTTTCATTATTTTAGGTAGTCTTTTTATTACCTGGATCAGTGAAGTTGTACATCTTACGCAGGTTGGTGAGTTTGCTATTGGCTTACTGCGTTGGCTTTCGATCTTGATGGTTTTCTATTTTGGAATTGCCGTTTTGTATCGTTATGGTTCGGCAACTCATCGTCGGATGGCCATTTTTTCTCCGGGAACGACCTTGGCTACGGTGCTTTGTATCCTGTCTTCGCTGGCCTTTTCCTTCTACATTGATGAATTCAACCGCTACGACACTTACCACAAGTTTTACGGCTCTATTGGTACTTTTATTATTATCATGTTGTGGATACAGCTCAACTCTTTGATCTTATTGATCGGTTTTGAATTAAATGCAGCGATTGCTGTAAACCGGGATTTGAAAGCTCAGCAAGATGATTAACTGGCAGTATTAGCGTATTGCTGTCGGAAATTCTCTGGCGTCCGTTGCATCAATTGTTTGAATTTTCGATTGAAATAGGACACGTTGTTGAAACCACATTCGTGGCATATTTCTCCTACCGATTTCTCCGTGTCCATTAATAACCTACCGGCGTAGTTGATCCGAAACTCGTTAATGATCTGAGTATAAGTTTTCTGTGTTTGTTTTTTAATGAATTTATAGAATGCAGCTTCCGAGATGTTTAATTTATCAGCTACTTCCTTGATGTTTACCACCTTGGTATAGTGCTGCATAATGTGATCGTAGACAATTTTTATTCTCCCCAACTGTGTTTCATTGAACTCCAAAGCATAGGTTTTAGGACAGATCGTTTCATATTGCTGGCACACTGCTAGTAATTGTAACAACTCCAATAGGTACATGAACTTGGATAGGCCTTTCTCTGCCAATATTTTTCGCATTAGCCGCAAGGCTTTAGGCTTTACTTTGTCAGAAAAAGCGATTCCTTGCTTTGCTCGTTCGAAAAGAGAATGGATATGTCTTAATTCTGGTTTTAGGAAAAAGGCATCCCCCATAAAATTAGGCATCATCTGCAAGACAATCTGGCTACACTTGTGCTCTGTTGTGAATCCATGTGGCAGGTTAGACCCCAATAACACAAGGTCTCCTTTCTGGTAGTCGTCGATCTGATTACCAACAAACCTTCTTCCGTTACTCTTTAGTGTGTAACAAATTTCTATCTCTGGATGATAATGCCAAGCTTGGCTTAACAAGGGGCGGCTATCTCTATTTACCATCCTAGCAGTGAAGGATTGCTCTGCTGGTTCAATTATTTTTTCATATCCTGGTTTCATAGATACAATAATAACAACTTGGTGGCTAGATCTAGTAAAAAAGTATAGAATAGTGTTAAAAGAAGATAGTTGACTGTTTACAGTAGTCGATTGGCTAATATAATTTTGCATATCAATTTGCCTCGGTATTCAAGAGTGTCGAGGGCGCGTTGGGTGAAATTTTATTTGGAGAAATGATTAACTGAATCACTTTTCTAATTACAAACTATTGTTAGATGCTTTATCAAGATTTAGCCGAAGAAGCGGAACAAATACTAAGGTTGAATTGGCGGGACGGATTTACGGTTCCCACCAACAAGCTCTATCCTTTCCAGTGGAATTGGGATTCAGGTTTCACTTGTTTAGGGCACGCGTATTTCGAGCCAAAGTGGGCGATCCGCGAGTTGAATTCGCTATTCTCTGGGCAATGGGAAAATGGGATGATTCCTCATATTATTTTTCATAGCGAAACAGAGACCAGCTATTTCCCAAACCATGATTTTTGGAACACCACCGTTAACCCCGGAGCACAGCAAAAGCCCAAAACATCCGGGATTACTCAGCCTCCGGTGCATGGCTTTATTTTAGAGAAGCTCTTGGCCAAATTTCCAAATGATGGGGCGTTTTTAGCTTTTGTGAAAGCTATTTTCCCCAAAGTGGTTCATTCTCATCGGTTCTTTTACACTTATCGCGATCCGAAAAGAGAAGGCCTGGCTTTTTTATATCACCCTTGGGAAACAGGACGCGATAATAGTCCGCTTTGGGATGAGTCTAATGCTCGTATTCAGATCGACAAATCGACCTTGCCGGCGTATACCCGCCAGGATACAAAGCTTGCAGACAAAAAAGAAAGACCCACCAGCGACCAGTACGACCGTTTCGTATACATGCTTGAGTTGGGGAAAAGGCACCAATATGATGGGGAAGGTATTTTTGAAGAAAGTCCAGTACTTCTTCAGGATACGCTCACCAATGCGGTTTTAATTCAATCCAACCAAAGTCTTATTCGGATAGGGGAGCGGTTGGGGCTAGACACGGGAGAACTGAAGGAATGGCAGGCACAGTCTGTTAAAAGCTTCAGAGAGAAACTATGGAATGAAAACCTTGCTACTTTTACTTGCTACGATCTTCGCAAAGAGGCCCAGATTGAGTACAAAGAAATTGGCGGCCTGACAGCACTATCTGCGGAAATCGCAACCAAGGATCAAGCTGATAAGCTCAATGATTATTTGAATGATTTGCATAACAGAGGTTACTACCTGTGCCCTAGTTTCGATGTAGATGATCCTTTGTTTGACTCGAAACGCTATTGGCGCGGACCAATTTGGCCACAGATGAATTGGCTGATCTATGAGGGATTACAGCATTATGGTTTTTCCGCTACAGCGAAAATTGTAAAAGAAGACTTCCTTGAGTTGATCACAAAACAGGGTTTTTACGAATACTTTGAAGCACAGAAATCCGTAGCTGCTCAACTTGACAAAGGATATGGCGGCGGCCAGTTTTCCTGGACTTCCGCTTGTGTCCTAGATTTACTACATAAGGATCAATAATCTTCTCTTTGTCAGTAATAGCCAGTTAGATTTAAACTTATTTTCACCTTATTAGAAATACCATGAATACATTAGACTTAGTAATCATTGCCATTTACCTAGTAGGCTTACTGTTGCTTGGGCGGATGTTCCGCAATAACCAGAACAGTAAAGACTACTTCCTTGGTGGAAAACAATTTGGCTGGTTCTCACTATCTATCAGCACGCTTGCGACGCAGTTGTCAGCCATTAGCTTTGTTTCGGCACCTGCTTTTGTAGGCTTGAAAGAAGGAGGTGGGATGACTTGGCTTACCTATGAATTTGCGGTCCCCCTGGCGATGATATTCCTTATGGTATTTCTCGTTCCTACTTTGTATACATCTGGTGTTGTTAGTGTTTATGCCTATTTGGAAAAACGATTCGGCAGGTCTACTCGACTGTTATTGAGTGGCGTGTTTCAGATCAGTCGGGCCTTTGGTACCAGTGTCATGATTTATGCCATTGCGCTTATTCTTACCAGTGTTATGGCCATCCCCATGTGGATGACAATTTTGCTTATTGGTATTGTTACACTAGTCTACTCACTACAAGGAGGGATGAAGGCCGTTGTTTATGGTGATGTCATTCAGATGGTGATACTATTTGCAGGAATGGTTATTTGTCTGTTTTTTGGTTTGCAGGCCGTAGGTGGATGGGATGCTTTTTTACAGCAAGTAGACCCAGCTCGCCTAGAGGTTGTCAACTTTGATAAACTAGGCTTTCAAAAAGGAGAAGAGTTTGGCTTCTGGCCAATGCTTTTGGGTGGTTTTTTCTTGTATGCTTCTTATTACGGAACAGACCAAAGCCAGGTGCAACGATTGTTCTCAGCGCCAAACTTACCGACGCTAAAGAAAACCTTGTTATGGAACGGGCTTTTGCGATTCCCTATCACGCTTGTCTATTGTATTATGGGTTTGGTAATTGGAACTTTGGTGGTGCTCAACCCTGAATTTGCCCAGGAAATACCAAGTAATAAGCCTGATTTAATGATCCCTGTCTTCATCAGGGATTTTCTCCCGCACGGCGTCATTGGTATTTTGATGGTCGCTATCTTTTCAGCAGCGATGTCTTCTTTAAGCTCTGCGGTTAATTCACTGAGTGCAGCTTCTGTAGAAGACTTTTTTGCCTCAAAGAAAGACCTCAGTGACAAGGAGTACATGCGTTACTCAAAGTATACCGTGCTCTTCTGGGGTGTTCTTTGTATCGGCTTCGCCTTTTTCACAGGAGATATAGCAGAGACGGTAATTGAGGCGATCAACAAAGTCGGGTCACTGTTTTACGGACCGATTCTTGCCACCTTTGTTGCGGCGGTAGGCATAAAGAAAATTCACGGTAAAGCAGCTAACGTAGGTCTTTTATTAGGCGTTGCAGTCAATGTTTATTTATGGCTATTTGTACCCTCTATCTTTTGGTTCTGGTGGAATGCCGTAGGGGCCGTTGTTACCTTAGGAAGTGCACTGTTATTCAGCTATTTATTACCAGGAAAAGGAGAAGAAACGAGTACAACTGATTGGAGTATGGAAGAACTTCCTTGGCGTAAAATTGCGATATTACTCTTGTTCTTTGTTGCAATTGTTGTCTTCAGTATCAAATTCCCAGGATTCTTCAACTAAACAATCAAACCAGTACCCCCGTGTAATGAAAATACTCCTTGCGCCTGATAAATTCAAAGGGTCACTATCCGCTCAAGCTGTTTGTGAAACGATAGCTGAGAACTTGTTTTCTATTGTTCCCGAGTTAGAAATTGAGATTCACCCTATGGCAGATGGAGGAGATGGTTCTTTAGAAATACTTGTCGAAACCTTAGGGCTTGATGAAATGGAGGTAGCTACCGTTGATCCATTAGGTAGGCCTATTAAAGCGAGTTACCTCCATAATCAAAATCAGGCTTTTATAGAATTGGCCAGTGCAAGTGGCTTGGTGTTACTCAAGGAAGAAGAACGCGACCCAATGCTTACCTCAACCTTTGGTACAGGTTTGATGGTAAAGCATGCTGTAGATCAAGGAATAACAGACATTTATTTACTGCTCGGCGGTAGTGCAACCAATGATTTTGGGCTTGGTATCATTACTGCCCTTGGCGGAATGTTACTGGATGAGGAGGGGGAGGCTTTAGCACCTGTCGGTGAAAATTTGATCAAAATAGCCAAGATTATCCCTCCTTCAGTAGTATATCAGGAGACGAAATTTCATGTCCTTTGTGATGTTAACAATCCCCCTTACGGTGAAAATGGTGCTGCTTCTATTTATGCCCAACAAAAGGGAGGGACAGAACAACAAATTGAGGATTTAGATGCTGGTGCTAAACATTTATGCGCCCTTATTAACGATCAGTTCGGAGTAGCATTGGATAGCTTACAGGGTGGGGGAGCCGCAGGTGCAACAGCCGCCGGAATGGTTGGCCTGCTGGGCGGCGAAATTAAAGGCGGCTTTGCGGCATTGAGCACCCTGACCAAGCTGCCGGAAAAGATAGCTGCCGCAGACATCGTCATCAGCGGAGAGGGAAAGCTAGACGAACAATCCCTACAAGGAAAGGTCATCGATGGTGTCGCCAAATTATGTGCAGATCATCAAAAGCCGCTTTATCTTTTTGTAGGTGTGAGTGCATTACCCCCGAGCGCTCATGAAACATTGAAGATAAAAAAGGTGTTTTCGATAATGGAATATGCAACGAGCCAAGAGGACGCGATGTTGAACCCAACTCAATATCTTCAGCAAATGAGCTTAGCATTTGCGGAAGCTGTGTTGTAGTTGGTTAGTCTTAGAGGTGTGTGTCAATAATCCTTGGGCAAGTGCCCATTTGGGGCAATCAAAAGAAAACCTCTGCGTCTCCGCGCGAATTGTACTTTCATAGATACTCTTGATAGTTAACCTGAATTTTTTCCTCTCTTTTGTCATTTCCTCGACGGAGGCTGTTAAATTTGCCTTTCTGGAAGGGTAAAACCTCCACTTTTACGTTTCCTTGAGGAAAGCATCGAAAATAACGACTATGAGATATATTTACCTGTGCCTGATTTTAATGAGCACCTTGTTTTTTACAGAGCTGCAAGCTCAAAAATATTCCAATGAATTTCTCTCTATTGGAGTAGGAGCAAGGGCACAGGCCATGGGCAATTCCGTTGTTGCAAGTACCAATGATGTCTATGCCGGGGTATGGAATCCTGCAGGTCTAGCGGCTCTCACGCCGGATGATGGCCTCCAGTTGGGGGCGATGCACTCGGAGTGGTTTGGTGGCGTAGGCAAATTCGATTACTTGGCTTTTACGCTACCAACTACCCAGGCGGGCAATCGTCTTGCTTTTAGCCTCGTACGCTTTGGTATTGATAATATTCCCAATACGCTTTCTCTTTACGAAAGCGACGGTTCTATCAATTTCGATAATATCACAGATTTTTCCTCTGCTGATTATGCGTTTGTGGGCTCTTACGCCAAAGAGATCAACAAACCCCAAGGGCCTATCCGTTTTGGTGGTTCTATAAAAGTGGTGCATCGTAGAATTGGCCCCTTTGCAACCTCTTGGGGCTTTGGTGCCGACTTGGGCGTGCAGGTCGTACGCGACAAGTGGGTTTGGGCCGTCCTTGCCAAAGACATTACCACCACTTTCAACGCATGGAGCTTTTCTTTTACCGATCAAGAAAAAGACATCTTGGAACTGACGAATAACGAAGTTCCTATCAATTCGGTAGAAATCACGCGCCCACAACTCATTATGGGCGGTGCGCGCACCTTTGAGATAAACGAAAAAGTGAGCCTGCTATCCGAAATGAACCTGATTTTCACCACCGACGGCCAGCGCAACACCCTCATTTCTGCCGATCCTATCAGTATTGATCCAAGCCTGGGCTTAGAGATGGCTTACCGCAAATTCCTCTTCCTACGTGCCGGTATCAATCAATTTCAGCGCGAGCTTGATTTCGGCAACGAAGAAACCCTCACCATGCGCCCCAGTATGGGCATCGGCCTCCAATTAGGCAGCCTTCTCGTTGATTATGCCTACACCGATTTGGGGGATGACCAGAATACCTTTTCCCATGTGGTGAGCTTGCGGTTGGGACTGAAGCCGAGGAGTAAAGAGTAGTGGTACGGGGTACTTTGTAAAAGGTATTGGGATTAGCTTCGCTTATCGTCGAAAGCTCCTCAGAGTTTTGATTGTCCTAGATTAGTTGGGTTCCCCGTCATTTATGGCGGGTGCGAGCTTTAGAAAAGTGCAAACATCAGTTTTTATACGTTTCCTAAACCATAGCGCATGTTAGTTTCCGAACTAATATGTTATATCTCGCTGGTCTCTCGACCAGCAGAATACGTATGGTCGTTGTACGTTTTACAGTGTTTAAAGATGGATCGGTCGGTGACGCAATACTCTTAAGAGACATTGGTTATGGATGTGGTTTGGCAGCCTTGCAGGTGGTAGAAGACATGGTCAATCAGGGTGTCCGCTTTACACCAACAAGTAGCCGTGGGCGAGTAAGAAGTGTTTATTTTAACTTGCCTGTTAAGTTTCGTTTAAAGGACGAAGAGCATTAAATATCGGCTTGTTCATTTTGTTAACAGAAATTATTGGCAGTAAAAAATCTCTGCGCCTTTGTACCTCTGCGCGATAGACCTCCTCTATTCGGCGTCGGTTGGATCTACGTCGCTGGGTTTACACCACTAAATTCTCCCTCCATCAAAACTTTTCCCGCGATCATCCGTTATTGTCCTTGCATAGTATAGGTTCTCGACTCGATAGTCGAAATGCCTATCAGCAAAACAAACCACGCAGGTACCCACAAGCGTTTTGGCTCTACACTTATTAAATTAGAGTTTGACTTTGCGTGTGACTAAGGCGGGCCTCAGTATCAACTTCGGTTGATATTCTCATTACGAGACAAGGGGATTACTGAACCACAACAGCGGCTCTAACCATGTTTTATCGAGGGTCCAAAACCACCCGGTACTTGTGTGGTGTTTTTTTTGCCCACTATATTTCTGGCGGAATCAAATTCTTGAAGTGGCCATTCATCTTGGCTCTGTCCCTCAAATTTTCCATTTCTTTTACAATAGGTAAGATGCGGCTGATCTGCTCAATGATGAGTTGTTGGCGGCTAGCGGCATTGAAGGTCGTTAGAAATTGGTACTCTTGTTCGGGGTCGAAGCCAACAAAGTGAGCAATGTCGTAAGTGGTAAAGTTGCTGGCATTTTCAGGAAGGGAACGCTTGATTTTCATTGCAGCAAAGAGCCTCTTACTATAGGCAAGAATTTGCTCATTGAGGCGAGGGTCTTCATTGTGGTCGATCTCGTAATCATTGACCAATCCGCCAGCGTAAGGTTTGTTTTCTAGCGTAGGGTAGAAATCTTTGATTCTAAAAATGCCCAAAGCTTCCATCTTGACATCCATTTCGCCGCCGGGATAAACCTTCTCAATATTCAGTAACCTTACCTCTGTGCCAAATTCTTTTATCGAGCCATTTTGGTAAGTGGGAATACCAAAAGTGATACCATCTTCTTCGCAATCCTTAATCAGTTTGCGGTAACGCTCTTCAAAGATGTGAAGGTTAACGGCCTCACCGGGAAAGACCACAATCTGAAGGGGGAAAAGCGCAATTTGGCGGGGCATGTTAAATATTTTAGTCTTTTAAGAGTTCGATTAAAGAGCTTGTGCTAATTAACGTTATTTTTATGACTTGTTAGAATTATTCCTAAAAACGTACTAATACCTACCTCTATGAACCGTGTACTCCTCTTGTTTTTTTCACTCTTGTTAATAATAGGGCAATCTTGTTCGAGTAATAAGACCGCCAAGCCCATGCCAGAAAGCGCTAAGGCTTACGTGTATGCTTACTCCAATGGCGTTGTATCACGGATCGCCCCATTAAAAATACAGTTTGCAGGCATCGTTGTTACAGAAGAAGAGGTAGGGACAGAGGCTGCAAGGGGACTTGTGGAAATGTCTCCTTCGGCAGCAGGAAAATGGACTTGGGTTGATCGCCAAACCCTCCGTTTTGATCCTGCACCGGCAATGGAATTTGCTACGGCCTATATCGTAACCGTTGCTTTAGAAGACCTTTTTGATAATGTACCAGAGGAAGCTCGGCAATTTGAGTTTTCTGTAAAAACCCGCGACCCTTTCGTTTCTCTTGAATTAGATGGGCTGACGACACCAGATCCCTCTGTTCGGGAATCTCAGGTGCTAAAAGGGCAGATTCTTACATCGGATTACGTTGCTGACGAAGAGGTTCCTGAGTTGCTTAGTGTCGCTCAAAGTAACGAGGCGCTTAATCTTGTCTGGTCTCATAATGCAGAAGGAACCGTCCATTATTTCACAGCGCCTGGTGTGAAGAGAGGTGAAGCAACGAGTGAAATAACCCTCAGCTGGAATGGTGCTGCAATTAGTGCAATGCAGAAAGGAAATGAGAAGGTGGAGGTGCCAAAGATCGGCGACTTTAAGGTAACCAAAGCAGTCCCTTACGGAGGAGGCGAAGCCAAGGTTGATATTCATTTTTCCGACCCCATCAAAGAAGACCAGGATTTTAGTGGCTTGGTAAACATTAGTAATAGTACGAATGAATTCCGTTATGTAGCTAAAGGGCACGTTCTCACTCTTTATCTGAATGAACCTCTTGCTGGCAACCAACAGTTAAGTGTCTATACGGGTATCCAAAATCGTTACAGAGAAACAATGCCTAGAAGCAGCGTTTGGGAGGTAACTTTTACCGCCACAGAACCACAGGTGCGATTAGTTGGACAAGGAAATATTCTTCCTGCTTCCGCAAAATTGGTTTTCCCATTCGAGGCTATTGGCTTAAATGCTGTTGAGGTAGAAATTTTCAAAATACACAGCAGCAACATTTTGCAATTCCTTCAGGATAACAACCTGGATGGCCAATACGATCTGAATAAAGTCGGTAAAGTCATCCTACGGCAGGAAGTCGCGCTGAAGAACCTTAAACCAACAGGTAACCACGCGCAATGGGAGCGTTATGCACTGGATTTGCGCCAGTTTTTTGAAATGGATGCCAAGTCTTTTTATCAAGTACGTATTGGTTTTCGACGTGATCAAAGCCGCTATAATTGTTCCAACCAAAATTTCACTTTTCAAGAGCGGTATAATCGAAACAATGACGCCAGTATACTGAATAACTGGTATGGCCTGGAAGGTTACTACCAGGAATATCGTTGGGACCAGCGCGATGATCCGTGTTACCCTGCTTACTATAATTCTGATCGGTTTATTGTCCGTAATGTAATGACCTCTAATTTAGGGCTCATCGTTAAAGAAGGGCAAAATCAGTCTTATTCCGTAGCCGTGACTAACCTGCAAACGGCGGGACCTGTAGCTGAAGCTACAGTTCATTTCTATGACTATCAGCAGCAATTGTTAGGAACCTTGACAACCAATGCCAAGGGGTTAGGGGCTAAAGAATTATCAGAAGACGCCTTTTTTGCTGTTGCTGAAACCACAGCTGATCAAGCCTACGTTCGCCTTGATGATGGTAGCGCGTTATCTACCAGCCGTTTTGACGTAGGAGGCACCGTACTTCAAGAAGGGCTAAAAGGTTACCTCTATGCAGAAAGAGGGGTGTGGCGTCCCGGCGACTCTGTCTTTTTGAATTTCGTTTTAGAAGATGAAAAAGGTCTTCTTCCTCCGGCCTATCCTGTAACGTTTGAACTTCGCGATGCCCAAGGCCAAATGGTCGAAAAGCGAGAGGGTATTGTGCCTGAGGGCGAAATTTACCCGGTCTTTTTCCGTACATCGCCAGATGATATTACAGGAGTTTGGCAGGCGTCTATCTCTGCTGGCGATGCTGTATTTCGCAAAAACCTAAGGATTGAGACCATCAAACCTAATCGGATAAAAGTAGCCCTTACCGGTGCCGAAGATCCCATCAGAATGTCATCAGGTGTTTCTCGAATGAACCTGGAGGCTGCTTGGTTACATGGCGCTCCCGCGGCCAATTTAAAAGCAAATGTAGAAGCTTCGTTCCAATTGGACAGAAGTGGGTTTGAAGCATTTCCTGATTATAGTTTTTACGACCGTAATCAAGGCAATTTGCTTTCGCAAAACCAAGTCGTTTTTGATGCGCCGTTGGATGATAAAGGGAAAGCAACGGTGGAAGTGCGCATGCCTAATGCGAATACTGCTGCCGGGCCATTGCACATGCGACTGCGAACGCGCGTTTATGAGCAAGGAGGCAATTTTAGCACAGAAAGCCGTTCGTTTGAAGTCTTCCCATTCGATTACTATGCAGGTTTAAGAATGCCAGAAGATCGCTATGGCAGTCCGAGGGTGCTGATTGGCGAAGATGCAACCATCCAATTAGCAAGTGCCAATTATCAGGGTAAAGTTGCTGCTGGACGTAAACTGAAAACAGAATTGTTTCGAGTGGAATGGCGTTGGTGGTGGGATGATGAGGATGCCCGTGGCGCACGCTATGCCCGTGACCGGAATTTGCGTAGCCTTTCCTCAGAGACAGTCACCACGGACGCTAGTGGAAAGGCCAATTGGAAAGTAAAAGTGGACGATTGGGGCCGCTACCTTATTCGAGTATGTGATGAGGAAAGTGGGCATTGTGCTGCCGGTTATGTGTATGCTGGTTCGCCTTGGTACAATGAAGACACTTTCTCTGAAGAAGCGAGTATGCTTACCTTCCGAACCGATAAAACGGCCTACGAGGTAGGTGATGAAGTAAGTGTGACCTTTCCCGCTGGTAGTGCTGGCAGGGCGTTGTTGAGTTTAGAAAACGGAGAAGGCGTAATCGAAGAACGTTGGTTGGATACCCAGGCCGGCGACAATGTTGTTTCCTTCAAAGCCACGGCAGATATGGCGCCTACCGTCTATGCTTTCCTCACCGTTTTGCAACCCTATGACCAGGATGCGAATGACTTGCCGATGCGCGCCTACGGTGTAATCCCCATCAAGGTCGAAGACCCAGCAACAATCTTGGAACCTAAGATATTGATGGCTGAAGAGTTGAAGCCGGAAGATTTTTTCACTGTAGAAGTTTCTGAAACCAAGGGGCAAGCGATGACCTATACGCTGGCTGTCGTTGATGAAGGACTATTGAGCCTTACCAACTTCAAAACGCCAAACCCACACGAGACTTTCTTTGCACGTGAGGCTTTGGGTGTGAAAACGTGGGACTTGTACCGCTATGTTTTATCAAGAACCAATGTCGAGCTCAATCATGTTTTGACCATTGGTGGTGATGGTGATTTGGCAGGTGGTAAAAAAGAGGATCGTGCTAATCGCTTTGATCCGGTTGTCCTGCATTTAGGGCCATTTGAGCTAGGCAAAGGGCAGAAAGTCAAACACCGCTTGAGAATGCCCAATTATGTAGGAGCGGTAAGAGCAATGGTTGTCGCAGCGAAGCCGCATGCTTATGGCTCGGCCGAAAAATCGGTGCCTGTTCGCAAACCATTAATGGTACTGGCAACCTTGCCGCGTGTACTAGGTATTGGCGAACAATTGGAGCTCCCTGTCAATGTATTTGCCATGAAAGAAAAACTTGGTAATATAAAAGTACGCTTAGAAGAAAGTTCTGGTTTGGTGAATATTGCAACGGCAAGTAAGCAAGTAAACTTCTCTACGACCGGTGATCAACTGATACGCTTCCCGATCAGTGTCGGTAATGGAACGGGGGTAGCGAAATTTACAGTCATTGCTGAAGGCGGCGGAGAACGTACAACGCAAGAGATAGAGATTGATATCCGCAACCCCAACCCAATGCAAAGCTTGGCGACACCGTTTGTATTGGCCAAAGGAGAGGAAAAAACACTGGATTATGTTCCTTTCGGCTCCGAAGGAACCCGTACAGGTACGCTGGAAATGACAAATCTACCTCCGTTAGACCTTGAGCGTAGGTTGAAGTATTTGCTGCGCTATCCCTACGGTTGTCTTGAGCAAACGACGTCGGCTGCTTTTCCCCAGTTGCATTTAGCCACCTTTATGGAGCTTAATGATGAGCAGCGCGATAAGGTTCGTACAAATATTGGGGTTGCACTCGACCGATTAAGGCAGTTTCAAAGAAGTGACGGTGCATTTTCTTATTGGCCAAATCGTGGAGAAATATCCTCTTGGGCAACTTCTTATGTTGGGCATTTTCTTTTGGCTGCCCAAGCAGCAGGTTACACAATTCCTTCAGGGGTACTGCAAAATTGGCAAGATTACCAGCAGGGTGCTGCTCGCGCGTGGGATGGCCGTGTAGCTGATTTCGGCCTTGTCAGCCGAAGAAGCTATGAACTGGATCAAGCTTACCGTTTATATACCTTGGCTTTGGCTGGAAAACCTGAACTGGGAGCGATGAATCGCCTGAGAGAACGCAATGCCCTGAGTGGGACGAGCCGCTGGCGCTTAGCGGCTGCGTATGCACTGGCAGGGCAGGGGAGTGCTGCCAAAGACCTGGTTCGCTCGCTTACTACGGAGGTTTCTAATTACCGAGAAATGGACTTTACCTATGGTTCGGGATTACGTGATCAAGCTATGATCCTGGAAACGTTGATTTTATTAGAGGATCAATCTTCTGCGGACTTAGTAGCCCAGCAAATTGCTAAGCAAATGAACTCCCAGAGATGGCTAAGTACACAGGAAGTAGCCTATTGTCTCTTGTCGTTTAGTAAATACATTGGTGAAAATGATGAATTGAGCAAGACGTACACTTTCACCATGAAACAAGGGGCTGCCAATGCAATAGACGTAGGAGCTGATCACCCTTACATTCAAATAAACCTGAAAGATCGTACGAACCCTATCCTGGTAAAAAACACCAGTACGCAGAAGCTTTTTGGCAGCATTGTTCGTCAAGGACAGCCCCTGCCGGAAGAAGAGCAGCCCATCAGTAGGCAACTTCAGATTAATATTGTTTATCGAGATGCCGCAGGAACATTGCTTGATGTGTCGCGCATGGAGCAGGGAACGGATTTTATTGCAGAAGTGACAGTTTCGCATCCGAATTCACTCAATTATGGCTATCGTCAGTTGGCTTTAGAGCAGGTGTTTCCGGCGGGCTGGGAAATCACCAATACCCGTTTTGAGGAAATCAATACGAACCCTGAATCTGGCTACAACTATCGAGATTTCCGCGATGATCGCGTAAACACCTTCTTCAATTTGGGAAGGAATGAAAATAAAACCTTCCGGGTTTATCTCAGTGCTACCTATAGTGGGCGATTCTATTTGCCTGCCAGTACTTGTGGCGCGATGTATGACAATGATATCTTCGCCAGTAGTTCCGGTTATTGGGTAGAGGTGGTTACGCCGGCAATTGAATGATCTTTTTTTATTGATCTGTTTTGAACCATTTAAGGAAATAGAAGGGATTATAAGTGAGGAAGCCCCAGCCAACATCGTTGACTGGGGCTTCTTTGATCATCGGGTAGAAAAAAACAAAAGGGAAGGCGATATTTACTTTTGTGCGACCTCATCCGAGGTCGTTTCCTTGTTTATATGTTCTTTTCTACCAATATTTCACCTCTCCGAGGTGTTTTTTTTCTTGATCCCATTCTTGATTTTGGTCGAGATGTGTCCCAACCGTTAGGCTTTAGCCCGAGCGTATAATCCACGCTCGGGCTGAAGCCCAACCTACGTCATTACCTCAATAAGGTAACTTGCCCGTTTTCTTCGACAGTCTTTCCTCCAACGCCTACTCTTACAACATAGATATAGACCTCCGATGGGGCATCTTTGTTGCCTTTCTTTCCATCCCAGCCGGGATTGTTAGGATCATCGGATTCAAAAACGACTTGTCCCCAGCGGTTGTAGACGATTAGTTCCACCACATCCATTTCTCCAAGGTAGAAGGGCTTGAATACATCATTGTTACCATCGCCGTTAGGAGAGAAGATATTAGGCATCTGGAAGAGTAACTTCTGAACAAAGAAGGAATCAACCAATTCCTGACAAGCATTGCTAATCGTAGCAAATACATACCCTGGAAGAGAATCACGTTGCGCTTGGTTGGGTGTCCAATCCAGCGGAGAGCCCATGCCGATACTACTACCATTAAACATCCAGTCAATGGCCGGGTTTGACTCGTTGGGAGCTTCTGCAACTAAGGTCAGCGTTTCTACATTCTCCTGGATAAGTCCAGTCGATAAGGTAGCATCAATGGCAAGCGTAGTGGCTTCAATTACGTTGATGGTAACATCAGTGGTCGTTGTACATTCACCTAGGCTAGCTTCCAGTGTGTAAGTAGTTGTACTGGTTGGCATTACTTCGGGGTCAGCCTCCATAAAGGAGTCACCACTGGTACTTGTCCAGTTGTAGCTTACTCCCGGCTCTACGGTACCTGTGAATAGCGTAAGCGGCAGGCCTGAATCAAAGCATAGCGTGGTGTCAGGCCGCACATCTACAAGTTGAGGAGCTTCATTTACCTGGATAAAGACGGTTGCTGTAAGTGATTCGCAATCGTTGGTAGCACTGGTACCATACTGGTAAATAAATGTAGCAACGCCACTGTTTCCAGCGGTAAAGGAAACATTGGTACCGATGGCACTTTCTCCATCATAAATCCAAGTGAGTGTCTCGGTGCCATTGCTGCTGTTGTCAATAGTAGCGGTAAGGTCAAACTCAAAACCATTACAAGTAACAATCGTATCTAACCCGTTAGCAATGCTAATAATGCTTCCTGGGTCAATGACGGTAATGGTAACTTCTTCCGTTGTACTGCCACACACATTGGTTGCTGTGCCAGTATAGGTTGTGGTCACCGCCGGATTGACGACAGGATTAGGATCTGTACTATTGAAACCAGCTGGAGTAGAAGTCCATACGTAAGTTGCATCCGAACTAGGACTAGGGTTTAACGCCAGCGGTAACTCGCCAGCACAAACAATCTGATCGTCTATTGGATTAAAATCATCGGGGCTCAATACATTTACTGTGACGGATTGCTCAATGGCACAACCTTCAATACTTGAACTGAGCGTGTACGTAGTTGTGTTAGTCGGCGTTGCAACGGGTGTTGCACAATCACTACAGCTCAAGCTTTCGGCAGGTGTCCATTCCAACTCTCCTAAATTACTTGAACTTGCGGTGAGTTGTACTTCTTCTCCGGGACAAATGACGGGTTGGTCTGGCGTAATGGTTATCTCATCATTACTGATAACATTGATGGTGACCTCCTCCACAGAAGTACAACCACCATTAATGGTAATCCGCTGATAAGTAAAGGTGTCTGTTGTGGTAAACACCATATTGAAAAGCGTATCCGACGTTTCTAAACCTATACCTATCCATTCATGAGTAATGTTAGGATAGAAAACAGGCTCGAAAGTTGGCGACGTCAAGGTTACCAATTCTCCTTGACAATAAGACTCTTCAAGAGGTTCTACCGTGATGGATAAATCGGAAGGCAGGGAATCCACCTGAACATAAACGGAATCCATAACCGTACAAGCCCCCACACTAAAGGTGGTAAAGTAAGTCGTTCCTGTTATTGGTGATGCAGTGACCGTAAGATCGGTCGTACTGCTAAGGCTTCCATCATTTGGTGACCAACCGAAGTTATCATTAGTACCAGTACTTGTTTGTGCATTGAGGGTGATACTTGAACCCAAACAGATGAGTAGGGTGTCTGGCTCGTTAGTGATAGCGACATCAGCCGCTAGTACGGTTACCGTTACCTCATTAGTTGTTGTACAAGCTTCATTTGCAGTAGTAGATGTAAGCTCGTAGGTTGTCGTTACATCAGGAAATGCAATAGGAGTTGGGCTAGTTGCATCATCCAATCCTACATCAGGACTCCAGCTGTAAGTTGTTGCTGAAACATTAGGATCTAGTAACTCGGCCAGGTTTACCCCATAATTTTGACAAATAGTGGTGTCGGTAGCTACTTCTGGGACATTGAAAAAGTCTACCTGAACCAAAACGGTATCTGCAACGACACAGCCGAAACCAAGGTCAATGGTCGCTATGTAGGAGGTTGTAAATTCAGGGTTAGCCATTGGCGTAGCAGAGGTTGGGTCATCCAAACCAGCAATCGGGCTCCAGGTAAGTCCTTCTCCATTCGTATTATTTATGGCTTCAAGCTGAACAGCCTGAGATTGACAGGTTGCTATGGTGTCTTCGACAATGTCAATGACAGGATCAAGAATAAGCAGGTAGATGGAGTCTACAGCAGCACAAGCATTACCTACTTGCCCCTCGACATATACCCATCCATTCTCCGTAGGTGTAACGGTAGGCATACTGGAAGTAACATCGTCAAAAAGGTTTACAGGTGTCCAGAAGTAATCAGAGGCGCCTTCTACCGTAAGCACAATATCGCTATTGGCACAAACCCTAGCCGTATCACTACCTGCATTGATATCAACGATCAACTGGTCATACAACTGAATCTCCAGGGTCGCGAGTTCAACCAAACCACAGCCAAAATCATTGGTCAGGGTGATGATAATATTTTCAATGCCTTCCATGTCATCCAGGTCACTAAGTACCGAAATAGGGAACGAAATCTCATTTGGACCAGGAACAAAGGTAAGTTGAGAGGGGACTACGAAAAGATAATCTTCTCCCTGGGTTGCTGTACCTGTAACTACGACATTGTAGGTAATATCGTTGTCCAGTGGATTGTCGAGACTGAAGATGACTTGATCAGGCGTATCCGTACAGTCTTCAATCAGGTAGTCAATACCAGAATTGAATTCCACGAGAAGCTCTGGGGTACCGCCGCTTAATTCAGAAACAAAAACACCAGAATCAAAAAGGTTGTCGCCCCGGTCACCAATAGCTAACTTGAGATGGTAAGTATTACATGGTTCAACCGTCGCACGAGCAGTAAGGCTTTTTTTAACCCCTAGGTAATCAGAAGTTAGTCCATCATATTGAAGGCTCAGTCCATCCTGGTTATTACGGTAGTATTCCCAATTCAGGGATGTATTTACACTGTTGATTTCTACAAAAGTATTGGTTCCTGGTATGGTAGCAATGTTGTCTTGTCCATTGAGTCCAGGGATGCCGGTTATTCCAGGCCCTGAAATAAGGAAAGCGAATATATCATTGTAGATATCATCTACGAATTCCGGGTATTCTTCAGAACCAAAGACATATTCGAAGGAAAGTTCATTGGTATTAACAAATACATCTAGTTCGATAACACAGGCATCTTCTGATGCTTCTCCATTGCCAGAAAGGTCAGAAAGGACATCCAGATCAGGATCACCTTCCACGAATAAACTCGTTGATACCCCCGCTTGGTTATTAGGTCCGATTGAACCAATGGCACTTCCTGAAGTAAGTATAAGCCCTCGTTCAAGCCCTAAGTCGGTATTGTCACCTGCGGTAAATGTACCATAAGCTACGCCTTCACAATTAATGTCTGTAATCGTTGTTTGGGTAAACGGTGTAGAGAGTGCATTCTCTATTTCTGTAGCCGTAGCCCCGGGATTAACCACAACGGGCTCGTTGATTTCACAAGCCTGAGCAGAACATTCCCAGCTGCCAGCAAATCCCTGAAAAGTACTTGTACCATCGGAAATAAACTGGATAGTCATACATCCACTGCTGGCTTGAACCGCAAAACAGACGCCTGAAGTAGCACTAGTACCACCAAAATCATTGCCGCCAAGCGTAGTGATGATTGTGCCAGGGTTTGTACCATCTCCATCATAGAAAACCATCTGATCGGTAACAGCAAAATCATTGTACTCCATATTATAGTACTCCAGGGTGAAATTGATACACTGGTTAGGCTGGTTAGGACAAATGGTGAAAACACTGTTTTCATTATTGCCATAATCCCCATCGGGGCCTCCTGAATCGTAGAGCTCTCCACTACAATTGGTAGAGCCTCCGTCAGTAATGAGGTCGATAGGGTCTTTTTTATCAATACACAACTTGAAACTTCCAGCATTTGGCGTAGCGGTACCAGAATAATCATTGATTCGTATAAAGTAGGTGATGCCAGGGGTAAGACCCTCCGCATCTAACTCTACCATTGTTTCGCCAGGATCAGCAGAAGAACAGAGTAACTCTGCCAAGTTGTTTACAGCACAAGCACCTCGATAAAGGGCGACCTGTGGATTAACAATGGAAGCTTCTCCATCGGGGCCTTCGACACCCATAACGGTAATGGTATAGTCAAAAATAGTATCGCTGGTTGTGAAAGCAAACCAGACATCACGCTGGGTGGTACCTCCGTTGAAACAAAGCGGATTATTGCCAAATCCTATGTCAGAAGCAGTAGCATCGACATTGGAATAAATTTCTGTTTCATTCCCAGGGATAGTGATATCAGGACAATAAGGTGCTACCCCTAGATCAATCAAGCCCACACAATCATCATTGACTGGTGTTTGGGCATGAAGAGAAACAGTAGTGATGAAAAAAATCAATAAAAAGAGCGTATTCTTAACGTTCTGTAGCATTGTAACAGTCATTTAGATAGAGAAGTAGACTACAATGTACTAATTCTGAAATTATTAAGGAATTTAATCTTATTACCGTCGGCTTATTTGCAGTTTTCTAATTGAAGCCGGAGTGGCTCAATAGTGACAAAACCGTAGTTGTTTCCCCAGGCGTGGTTGATGTAATTGATAATGTTTGCGATCTGGAACTCACTGAGTTTTTCGATGCCAGCCATAGGCGTTTCATACGTCGTTCCATTAACAATCAATGTGTCAGTAATTCCATAGCGAATAATACAAGCAATTTTATCTTGCTCGTTTTTCAGGAAATCTGCTTGCGCTAATGGAGGAATGTTGGCACCCAAACCACTACCATCTGCCATGTGGCAATTTTCACAATTCTTGGCATAGAGGTTTTTACCTTGCGGAAAAGGTTCCTGTTGGCAGTTTTGGGTAAGCAAGATTAACGTGATAGCAATAAGCGCGAAGCGAAAAAAGGTAGTATACATATTGTTGTTCTGTTTTATCATTCCTGTATCAGCAATTGGTCGATATCTTGAATCAAGGTATCTATAGAAGCGGGGTTAGTACCGTTGCCAAAACTTCTGATGAATCCTTTTTTGTCAATCAATACTATTCGGCCTGTATGATCAAAGCCTCCTGGCGCAGAGGAGTCTTCAACAACGATATTGAAATGGTCGTCAGCAAGTTGATAAAGTAATGCTCGGTCGCCGGTAAGGAATTGCCATTTGTCAGTTTGCTCAACCCCAATGTTTTTAGCGTAGCTAGCCAAAGCTGATACATCGTCTCGTTTAGGGTCAATGGTATGAGAAATTAGAACTACGTCTTTTTCTGTACTGAAACGCTCTTGAATCCTTAACATTTGTGCTTGCACCTTAGGGCAAATAGTCGGGCAGGAAATGAAAAAAAAGTCTACAATCCTGATTTTTCCCAGAAATGTTTCCTCAGTGACAGTAAGACTATCTTGGTTCAAGAGCTGAAAGCTTCGGACGGGATGGAACACTTTTTCTCCATCAACTTTTTCATAAGGGCCCAAAATAGGGAGGCTATCCGCTGATTGACAGCTAATGGCGAGAAATACGGAGATGGAAAAGCAAAAAATATAGAGACAATATCTCATAAAAGTACTTGAACAAGCTGAAAATCAATGATAGAAATCGACACAACATAAGGATTTTTCTCAACCCGGAAAATGTGTCTGAAAAATGATGATTTATACGGTCATTTTCCAAACCAAGTAGTTGTATCTTTGTTTTACTTTCAATGTTTTCAAAAAGAACAGTATAGTGATAGTTCTTTCCAGTAACACTGTATTGTTAAAACGATATCTATGAGCTTGCGCCGCGCAATAGTCTGGTTTCGACAAGATTTACGATTGCATGATAATGAAGCAATCACCAACGCCCTAAAGATGGCCGATGAAGTATTGCCGGTTTATGTCTTCGATGAGCGTATCTTTAGAGGGCGTACTCGATGTTTTGATTTTCCCAAAACGGGCAAATTTCGAGCTAAGTTTATCATTGAAGCAGTGGAAGATTTACGTGAACAATTGCGTGCCCGTGGAAATGAATTGGTAGTGAGGATAGGCAAGCCGGAAGAAGTCATTTTTGAGCTCGCCCGAGAATGCAGGAGTAATTGGGTTTTCTGTAATCGTGAACGAACGACAGAAGAAGTAGCGGTACAAAATACGCTAGAGAAAAACTTATGGTCAATAGGGCAGGAGGTGCTCTATACTAGAGGAAAGATGCTCTATTATACAGCAGACCTACCGTTTCCAGTTACTCATTCCCCTGATGTTTTTACCCAGTTTCGCAAGGAAGTAGAACGGATAGTTCCCGTACGGGAACCACTCCCTTCACCAAAGCATATTCCTCATTTTAGTTCGGATATCGTACCTGGATTAATTCCTACCCTTCAGGATTTTGGTCACGATGAAGTTGTTCCAGACTCACGTTCAGTTATCCCATTCCAGGGGGGAGAAACCGCAGCACTCGACAGGCTGCACTATTATTTATGGGAGACGGATCACATCAAGGAGTACAAGGAGACGCGTAACGGCTTAATCGGGGGGGATTATTCCACCAAGTTTTCGGCTTGGCTGGCGCAGGGGTGCCTTTCACCCAAAAAAATCTATCATGAGCTAAAAAAGTACGAAGCTGAGCGTGGCGCGAATAAGAGCACCTACTGGTTGTTTTTTGAACTACTCTGGCGAGATTTCTTCCGGCTTATGGGAAAAAAATATGGAGAGAAAATATTCTTAAAAGGAGGGACCAAAAGGGAAGAGCCATCAAATTTGCGCAATAATTGGCAGAATATGCGCCCTTGGCTTGAAGGAGAAACCGGTGTTCCTTTTATCGATGCCAATATGCGAGAGCTCAACCTTACGGGCTTCATGTCTAATCGTGGACGACAGAATGTAGCCAGTTTCCTGGTGAAAGATCTTTTTGTCAACTGGCAAATGGGGGCGGAATATTTTGAGTCAATGCTGATCGATTATGATGTGACCAGCAATTGGGGAAACTGGAATTACATCGCAGGCGTAGGGAGTGACCCCCGAGAAGATCGATACTTTAATATCGTTAAACAAGCTCGTCGTTATGACCCAAAAGGGAATTATGTGAAACTATGGGTGCCAGAGTTGGCAGAGTTGCCCGCAGACATGGTGCATATTCCGGATCAATTGAAATTTGTTGAGCAGGAAGAACATCATGTAGAAATTGGAAAAGATTACCCACAAGCGATTGTTGAAACCAAGAAGTGGGATTAGAGAGGTGTGGTATGAGTGTTCGCTATGCTCACGATTGTGCTCACTCGCGTTCGCGGCAGTACTCGTTAAAGCTCGCGTATAACGCGGCTACCGCCGACGTGTTCGGTGCTTTCACGAAGAATGAGTATTACTACAAGCGTATTGCAGCACAACCCGGATAAGTGGAAAACGGACAAAAACTATCTTCTTAATTCAGCTTGTCAGACTATCCTAAAAAAGGCCCGAACAACACTGTTGTCCGGGCCTTTTTAATTCAATCAAGCTGTGCAATTACACCATCAAGCGGATGGGGTCTTCAAGAATACCCTTAAACGTATTCAGGAACTGTGCAGCAGTAGCGCCGTCAATCACGCGGTGATCACAAGAAAGGGTCACTTTCATTTGACTACCGACCGTGATTTCTCCATTTTTTACAACGGGTTTCTCAATGATACCACCCACGGCTAGGATCGCAGCATCTGGCGGATTGATGATGGCTGTGAATTCTTCGATACCAAACATCCCCAAGTTAGAGATGGTGAAGGTGTTGCCTTGCATCTCGTCGGGTTGTAGTTTGCGAGTTTTGGCTTTGCCAGCCAATGTTTTTACTTCCGTATTAATTTGCGAAAGCGTTTTGATGTCCGCATAACGAACAACTGGCACCAGTAAGCCATCTTCTACAGCTACAGCTACACCGATATTGATGTCCTTATTGATACGAATATGATCATCCATCCATGCGCTATTAACAGCAGGGTGTAGGCGCAGGGCAGCAGCACTGGCTTTGACCACAAGATCATTGAAGGAAACCTTGGTAGGAGCAACTTCGTTGATGCGCTTGCGCAATGAAATGGCTTTGTTCATGTTGATTTCTACCGTCAGGTAAAAATGAGGAGCGGTGAATTTGCTTTCGCCTAAACGGCGAGCAATCACCTTACGCATTTGCGAAAGTGGAACAGTTTCAAAGTTATCACCACCACCAGTGTAAGCAAATGGCGTAACAGCTGGGGCTGCTTGTTCTTTTGCAGGAGCAGGAGCAGCGGCTGGACTTGGTGCAGCAACCGCAGGCGCAGGGCTTGGCGCAGGAGCAGAAGATTTCTGTTCTATCGCAGCTTCAATATCACGCTTCACGATGCGACCTTGATCACCAGACCCGGTAACATTACCTAAGTCGATATTCGCTTCTTTGGCCATGCTCCGAGCAAGTGGAGAAGCTTTCAGTCGGTCTCCTTCACTTTCAGGTGAAGCAGCAGTAGCAGGACTTGCTGAGGAAGATTCTTCTTCTACGGCAGCAGGGGCATCCGAGCTGCTATCATCTCCTCCATCAACATCACCGGCAGCAGCGATAGCTGCTTTCCAGTCTTCTCCTTCTTCTCCAATTACAGCGATAACGCCATTGATAGGGACTTGACCTTCCTTTACGGCGATGTGTAGTAACACACCGTCAAAATAACTATCCAATTCCATGGTAGCTTTGTCGGTTTCCACTTCAGCCAGTGTTTCACCAGCTTCTACGGTTTCTCCTTCAGCTTTGAGCCAACCGATAATGTTACCTTCTTCCATGGTGTCGCTCATGCGCGGCATACGAATGACTTCCGCCATAATATTTTGATGTTTTTCTGTTGTTTCTTGTAAATCTTTGGTCAAGGCTGACGCAAAAATGCAATTTTTTTATGAAATTATCCTTATCCTAGCAATCAACAGCTTAACCTTTTCATAGTTCATGTTATCCTCTATTGTCAAAGAAGGCTGTATCTTTGCGCAGCACGAAGAAAACAAATATGCAATTCTCCTCCAAATTAATTGAGGAAGCAGTCGAAGCTTTTTCTAGTCTTCCCGGAATTGGTCGCAAAACAGCCCTGCGCCTGGTACTTCACATGGTTCAACAACCTGGTGAAACCGTAGATGCATTTGCCAGCGCACTCACCAAAATGCGTAGTGGTATTCAAGAATGTGAACAATGCCATAATCTTAGCGATGATAAGCTTTGCACCGTCTGTAAAGATGACCGCCGCAACCCCCAGCTCGTCTGTGTCGTCGAGAACATCAGGGATGTAATGGCCATTGAAGAAACGGGACAGTACCGCGGGCGCTACCATGTTTTGGGTGGCGTCATCTCTCCGATAGAAGGTATCGGCCCAGCTGAATTGAATATTGACTCCTTGGTCGGTAGAATTGATGAAAGAGGGATAAAAGAGGTCATTATGGCTATCAGCCCTACCATAGAAGGTGATACAACTATCTTTTATATTACTAAACAACTCGCAGCGCTTGATGTGAAAGTCAGTACCATCGCTCGGGGCGTTTCCTTTGGCGGGGAACTAGAATACGCAGACGGCCTCACGCTGGGCCGCAGTATTGTAGCTCGTATACCCTATAAGGTAGATTAGTGGGGAGTCAATGGGTGCCAAAATATTTAGGTAATGTACAGGTTGTCGTTCATCAAAAAAAACTCTGCGTCTCTGCGTCTCTGCGCGAACAACGCTTTAATGCATACTCGCCATTAGTGCTATGAAACTCAGTATCGTTATTGTCAACTATAATGTCCGGTACTTTCTGGAACAAACACTTCTCTCCGTAAGGAAAGCTGCGGCTCATGTGTCTGCCGAGGTTTTTGTAGTGGATAATAATTCTGTCGACGACTCGGTCAGCATGGTACGCGAGAAGTTTCCTGAAGTCAAACTTATTGCCAATCAGGATAACCCCGGTTTTTCTATTGCCAACAATCAAGCTATCCGGCAAGCAACCGGAGAATATGTATTATTGCTCAACCCGGATACCTTGGTGGAAGAAGATACCTTCACCACCTGTGTCACTTTTATGGACGCTCACCCCGAAGCAGGCGGATTAGGGGTTAGAATGATCGATGGAGCCGGTAATTTCTTGCCTGAATCCAAACGGGGTTTTCCCTCTCCTTGGGTGGCTTTCGCCAAAACATTTGGTTTAGCAAAGATTTTTCCGTCCTCTCCGCGCTTCAATCATTACCATTTAGGCTATCTCTCGGAACACGAAACACATGAAATAGAAGTGCTTTCCGGCGCATTCATGTTTATGCGCAGTAGCGCCTTGGAAAAAGTAGGCCTGCTGGACGAAGCCTTTTTTATGTACGGTGAAGACATTGATCTCTCTTACCGGATTGTACAAGGTGGTTACAAAAACTACTACCTGCCTACAACAACAATCATTCACTACAAAGGCGAGAGCACAAAAAAAGGAAGCCTTAATTACGTCAAGGCTTTTTACCAGGCCATGATCATTTTTGCTCGCAAACATTTTCAGGGCGGGCAAGCACGTTTATTCGTAGCCATGCTACAAGGGGCCATCTATCTGAGAGCAGGGATGACTTTGGTGAGCAATATGATCCGCAAAATATACCTGCCAGCACTGGAGGGGATCCTGATTTATCTAGGCTTGATTTTTTTACAAAATTTTTGGGCAAATTATCATTTTCAAAACCCTGATTATTACGAACCAGCAGTGCGTTATATCAACTTTCCGCTGTATGTACTGATCTGGCTCGGGAGCAACTTTTTCTCAGGGGCTTATGATGAGCCTTTCCGGTTACGCCGACTCCTGCGGGGGCTACTTATGGGCACCTTGATCTTAGCGGCTACTTATGGTTTTTTAGAGCAAGAATATCGGAGTTCACGAGCGCTTATTTTATTGGGAGCAGCTTGGGCGTTCGGGATTACACTTGCCACTCGAATGTTGTTGTATTTCTTGCGTTATAAGTCGCTGGCGATAGGGCAGGAGCAACAGCGCAGATTGGTGCTTGTCGGAAGTGAAGAAGAAGCTTCCCGCGCATTGCAATTGCTGCAACAAGCCAATGTGCGTACCAATTTCGTCGGTCGCGTAGCACCGGAAAGTAAAGAAACGGGAACCTTGGGTATTCTAAACCAATTGGATGAGGTTGTCAGGATATATCGCATTGAAGAATTGATCTTCTGCTCTCGCGACCTCCCCGCTCAGTCCATCATGAAATGGATGAGTATGCTCGGCCCCAAAATGCTGTACAAAATTCTCCCAGAGGATAGTGTAAGTATCATCGGCAGCCACTCCAAGAACCACAGCGGTGAGCTTTATACGATTGACGTACAGTTTGCTATTGCTCAGCCATTACTACGCCGTAACAAGCGTTTGTTGGATATAGGAATGAGCTTATTTCTTTTGCTTTTCTTTCCAGTAAGTATACTGATGGTTAAAAAGCCGCTGGGCCTACTTCAGAATATCTTTAAGGTACTGATCGGTCGCCGGAGTTGGGTCGGATATGCTGATTCAGCAACCAGCAGAGAATTACTACCCCAAATCAAACCGGGCGTCTTGAACCCTGTCTTGCCACTAGAGATCAGCCAGCCTGACGAAGCTACCGTCCATCGTTTGAACCTTCTTTACGCCAAAGATTACCAGCTCTGGATGGATTTGGATATTGTTTGGAAGGGTAGGGTAGATTTGGGAAAGCAATAGTTTGTTATCTCCCTATAAATGAATTCATTGTAAAGGCTTGTTGAATTGAAATGTTTGTATATTGGTAGGACGTTTTGCTATTAATCCGCTTTTCTGAAATCTTGAAAATATGAGAACGCTCCTCTCTACGCTATTAATTCTTTTAGGTGTAAACCTTGTCGCACAGGCAACCTGGACCAACCATATCAATGACCACATTATCGAGGATATCGCACTTGAGGGCGACTTCTTTTGGACGGCTACCCAAGGAGGACTCGTGAAAATGAATATTGAAACCAATGAGAAAGAATTCATACGGGCAGCCAACAGCGGCTATCGTGGTGGTAGTCCAAAGGAGATTGAGATAACCGAAGACGGCACTAAATGGATAGGAGGCCAGAATTCAGGCCTTTTTCGTTGGGATGGTGAAAACAGCTGGGAGAACTTCTATTTTATCAATACTGGAGATACGCTGATAGAAATTGACAAGCTTAAACTTGACCCCAATGGAAATCCGTGGTTTCTTTCCGTATCAAACGGCACCTGTTGGGGGTGCCCAAAGTTGATAAGCTACGATGGAAGTGAGTTTAGTAATCATCAGGCAAATCTCCAATTACCCATAGATCGGGGAGTGAAAGATTTTGCCTTTATTGATGAAAATGAACTGTGGGTTGCTGCCTATAATGACATCATCAGGTACGACGGTAATGAAATGCTAATGACTTATTCCCCTACCGCAATAGGTTTAGTACAGGACGAAAGTATTCGACGTATTGAAGTTGATAACCAAGGGGTTTTATGGGTGTCTACCGAGAATTATACTACTGGATATGATCGACTGATAAAATTTGATGGCAATCAATGGCTCATAGAAGACGGTAACGCACCTGGTTATGTTACCAGTTTTTTTAAAGATATAAATGGTGAGTTGTGGGCTAATTTTTTTGGAGGAGCTACGGAAAGCAATAGCTATGGCACCCACAATGGTACAGCGTGGCAATATTACACGACCAATACTTTGGATATTCCCATCTGGTATGGAACGCCTGTACTATACGCAGTAGACTCGGCTAATAGTTTATGGTTTCACGCTTTTAGTGGGATGCAAGCTCCCAAAGTTTTCAATGCTGATGGTACTTCAATAACTGCTTATGATACACAACTAACGCCGCTCGCTAGTAACCTGAATGATGCGATGGTCATTGATTGTGACAACAATATTTGGCTGGCAGGATACGACCTTAGCAGGTTTGATGGAGAGAATTGGGAGCTGTTTTATAGAGAAGAAACGGGGTTTGAATCTAGCGTACGGCAGGCAGTCATTGACCCTCAAACTTGTGGCGTTTGGTTTGCTTTGTGGAGCAATGGCCCCGATGAACCAGAAGTAGGATATTACGACGGCTCCGATTTTACCACTTTTGATATAGGCTCAACCAGTGCAAGATGTATAGACGTCTCAACGAGTAGTACGCTATATGTTGGTACCCATACGATGGGTTTAGCCGTGCGCGAAGATGACCAATGGACTTTTTTCAATGAAGGTAATTCTCCCCTAAATAACCACGTGAGGTCTGTGAAAATGCATAGCAATGGAGCGCTATGGGTCGGTAGCCGTGATGAGGGTTTAGCGAGATGGGAAAATGGCGAATGGACGATCTTTGACGCCAGCAATTCTCCTGTTACCGCAAACTGTTATTGGATTTATGAAGACAGCGAGCAAAACCTATGGGTTAGTGCCGATGGTGGCCTGGCTAAGTATGACGGAACAGAGTGGGAGTTTTTAGCCCTTGATCCAAGCTTTTTTGGCGTCACGGGTATGAAGGAGGATGTTGATGGCCATTTCTGGCTGAGTGTAACTTATGGGGTGGTTTATTGGAATGGCTATTCGACCTCATTCTATAATATTGAAAATACAGGAATGACTTCTAGTTATATCCGCGAAATTGTCATTGACCCAGCTACAAATGATGTTTGGTTTTTGCATCTGTATGGGGCTTCCGTGCTGGAAAACTACCAGAACGGTAACAATATCAGTGGGCTGGTTTTTATTGATCGCAATGAGAATGGCGTTTTTGAATCGTCAGAAGACGTTCGTCTTCCTGGCCAGGAGGTCTTGCTTTTGCCAGATAATACGAGCGCTATCACGAATAGTTTGGGCGCTTACAGCTTCTACCCAACACAGAGCGGTGATTACGAGATCACTTCTACGCCAATTGCGCCTCTTACGCCAGTTACTGCGACGAGCTTAAATATAGCATACGCCAATGAGTCTATTGCGGAACAGGATTTTGCGGTATACGCAGAGGAACTACCAGAACGCGTGAGTATAGATGTGGTAGCAGGGCAGTTGGTTTGTAACGAAGAGGGCAGCATCTGGGTGACCTTTCGCAATGAAGCTCTTTTGCCAGCAAATGGAGACGTTACCCTTACATTTCCAGCTAACTTTACTTTCGTAGAGACGATGCCTGAAGCATCATCCGTCACTGATACAGAAGTTACCTGGTCGTTTAGTAATTTAGGATCATTGGAATCCCGTGTGTTTCGCCTCCAGCTAGTTGCCCCAGGGGTAGAAGAACTCAACGAGACCTACTCGTTCACGGGCAATATTATCAGTGGTGAACAGAACCTTTCTTCTTCGGATGAACGCATCTTATTATGTTCTTTTGATCCCAATGACAAGACATGTACCGCAGTAGGTGAGTCAAGTGCTAACTATTCCTTATTAGGTGAAGCACTACAATACACTATTCGTTTTCAAAACATGGGTAACTATAGGGCCAAGGATGTCGTAATTCGCGACTTCATTGATCCGTCTCTGGATATCTCATCTTTGCAAGTACTTTCTAGTAGCCACTTAATGACGACAACAATCAACAGCGACCGTGAGGCTGTTTTCCGATTTATGGACATTAATCTGCCGCCTGAGATGGAAGATGTAACTGGTAGCCAGGGTTTTATCAAATACCAAATAAATCCTTTAGCGGAACTGCCAGATCCTACACCAATTCACAATACCGCACATATCTATTTTGACCTCAACCCAGCTATTATTACGAACACCACCGAAAATATCCTGGTAGAAGACCTTTCTGTTGATACCGATGAACCCGTAGAGACGTTACAGGTTCGTGTTTACCCTAATCCATCCCGGACAGGTTTTTGGCTTGATTGGCAAGATGCAAACCAACAGGAAAACTGGGAGGCAGAAGTGTTTGACCTTGCAGGAAGAATAGTTTTACGCTACAAAGGAAGTTCCCTCCGCGAGCAAATCACAATCTCAAGGCCAGGGCTCTACCTTCTTAGAATGCGTAAAGGTGAGCACTGGGTAACTCGAAAAATAGTGGTGATGGAGTAATAGGCATGACTTCTTACTCCAAAATCTTAAATGTCGTCCGCCGATTCTCCTGGTGGTCCTCCTCGCTGCAACGGCTACAAAGACAATCATTTGCTGGTTGGCTTTCGCCGTAACCCAAGGCGGCCAATCGACTGGCATCAATGCTTTTTTGGTTGATTAGGTAATCAACGGCAGCTTGTGCCCGGCGCTGACTCAAGGATTCGTTGTAGGGGTCGCCACCACGGCAGTCTGTATGACTACCAAGTTGGATGCGTATTTTCGGGTTTTTCTCCAGGATATTAGCGAGGGCATCGAGCGTAGGTTTTGCATCATCGCGGATGAAGGACTCATCAAAATCGTAGTAGATATTTTCGAGGACAATCTCCTGGTTAAGGAAGATTTTTTCCAGAACGATCTCTACTTCATAGAGTTGCTCCGGATTGCGGGGGTCTTCGGGAAGGCCGATGCTGCTGAATTTGCCATCGTTGTTGAGGTAACCTGCTTTGTTGGCAAAGAAAGCATAGAGGGAATTGTCTTGAATGTTAAGGCTGATTTTCCCTTCCTCACCAACATCAACAGTACGTTCTTCACGGCCTAGTTGAATCTTTAAGCTTGCTCCCGGTAATGGGCGTTTTCCTAGCACTCTGCTATTAGGGTTGCTAGGGTCTTCATAAATTTTTTCTACTACGTAAACGTCTAGCGTATTTTTGTAGACGATAGGCTCCGAATCATCTGGTTCTGGCTCAGGAGGCAAAACTTTCTGGGTGAATTTGTAAATATCATCACCGCCAATCTCCCCACGACGGGAAGTGAAGTAGCCTGTAGCAACAACATCTCCTTGGTTGGTTTGCTTACGGCGATCGATGACAAAACCAAAATCATCACCTCCTGAGTTAACAGGCGTTTTTAGGTTGATAGGAGGTGCCCAATTGCCAGAAGCCAGCGGGTAAGTTTTGAATACATCCAAGCCCCCCATACCCGTGTGACCGGAAGAGGCAAAATACATGGTGTCTTGATCGAAAGTAGGGAACTGCTCGTCAGCTTCTGTATTTACAGATCGACTTAGCAGCTTGGGATCACTCCAGTTTCCGTTTTCGTAGACAGAAGAATAAATATCGAAGCCGCCCCATCCGTCTGGGTGTTCCGAGCTGAAGTACAATGTTTTACCATCCGGCCCCATCGTAGGGTGCATATAGTTAACACCAGCCTCCTGAAAAGGGAGTGGTGTTGCCGGACCGTAGGTGCCGTCTGCAATTTTATTGCTTACCATTATTTTACAAAAGGCATCTTCTCCCTTGGGAGCGTTGCACCTTGTGAAAAACACCTGACTTTGATCTCTGTTAAAACTGAGCGTCCCTTCATTGTCAGCAGTATTCAAGCCAAAGGGTAATGGAGTGACCGTATTGGTGGTAAGGTTAAGTACAAAGAAATCACTAAAAGCCTCTCCTGTCCAATTGTAAGCCTCTTCCCCTGTCGCATCGGCCCGGTCAGAAGTGATAATCAATTCTTCTTGGCCATAGAGTACTGGCGCATAGTCCGAAGAAGCAGAATTTGCAACCAAGGCTTCTACTTCGTATTCCTGGCGTTCTTCTTCACTCCATTCTGCCGCAGTTTCGCAAGCTCGAATCTCTTTACGGTATTCATAGGGGCTTCCAATTTCTAAACCCAATTCTTTGTAAACACGAGCAGCCTCCCGGTAATCTCCAGCTTGCTTAAGTGCTTGCGCATAGTTACGCAGGGCATCCATGCCATATTGGTTGTCGTAAGCTGTTTTATACCAACTGATGGCATCAGCGCCTTGATTAAGGCCATCGTAAGCGGTGCCGAGCAGGTAGGCAATCTTTCCTTTTTCTATCCTTGTATCTGCTTTGCTATATTCCTTCTTTAGCATTTTAACCGCTACAGCGTATTGCTTGCGATCTACCGCCATCTCACCATCCTGAATTTTCATGGTATAGGAGCACGCAGCTAGTAAAAGAACAAGAAGACTTAGTAAAGAGAGATGCTTGATCATCGGGAATTGAATTAAGAAGTGGTTTAGATACAAAAATCACTTTTGGGCTTAAGAACTACCAAAGAAAACGATTTTCCTCAATTTATTGTTGTCGCTAATTTCTTTTATGTCGTTTAATGCTAAAGGAGAGTGACACTTTTAGGCCTGTATTTACGACCCATCCTCTAGCTCCCTCCCTTGTGATGGAGGGAGGATTTTTAATATATAAAGCTAGATTGAATAACCTACCGTGATGTGCTTTCCATCCTGCCACTGTGCATATCGCGACTCTTGCCGAGATACCTCGCAGAAAACGACCAAAGCCGCTCCGACAATGTCGAAGCGGCTTTGGAAAATATTAGGCGGAAAATACCAAGTACCTAAGTACTTAATATAATATACCTTTAAGAATTCTGACCAGCGCGAGAGAAGCTCCGACGTCCGTCATCAGCCTTTTTCATTTGCAGATCATCTGACAAATCGTGTACCAATGGAGTAGCCACGAAGATAGATGAGTAAGTACCTACTAGAACACCCACGAGGATTGCGAAAGCAAAACCTTTGATGCTGGCTCCACCGAAGAGGAAGAGTACCAATACACCGAAGAGGGTAGTTAAAGAGGTAATGATCGTACGGCTAACCGTACTGTTCACTGCTGCGTTGATCACAGAAGTCTTATCACCGCTAGTGTAAGTGTTGAAGTATTCACGGATACGGTCAAATACAACCACGGTATCGTTAATCGAGTAACCAATTACGGTCAAGATTGCAGCGATAAAGGGTTGGTCAATTTCCATACTGAAACCGAAGACGCCGTGTCCCAAAGAGAAGATACCCAATACGATCAAAGTATCGTGGAACAAAGCCGCAACGGCACCCAGTGAGTACTGCCACTTGCTAAAGCGGATAAAGATGTAAAGGAAGATCAACAACAGGGCAAAGATGGCCGCGTAAATTGCACTCCGAGTAATATCATCGGCAATCGTAGGACCTACTTTGCTAAAGCTGGAAACATGGGTGCCCACACCGCCAGCATTACTGAATTGATCGAAAGGTACTTCGCTACCAATGGTGCTAACAACACCCTCGTGAAGGGCATGCATAACCAGTGTTTCTGGCTTATTAGCGTTGGCTTCATCTTCGTTAGCGTAAGCCTCTGGATCGAATTGTACATCAATGAGGTAGTCTGTTACTACATTGAAGGTATTGACACCAGCTACTTCTTTAACGATAGGCGTGCTACCCTCAAAAGCAGTTGCAAGATTGGCACGTAGGCCATCAATGTCAACATCGATATTGTCATCAAAAGAGATGTTGTAGTTGTAACCTCCTTTGAAATCTACACCTAGCTCGAAACCGCGAGTAACGAAAGACACAAGGCTCAAAGCGATCAGCGTTCCAGAGATGATATAAGCGATACGACGCTTACCCATCCAGTCGATCTGCATATTAGCAAATGCGTTCTTCGATACGCTGGTATTAAAGCTGATGTCTTTCTTACGCTTCAAGTAGCTGTCAAGCATCAAGCGCCCTACCAGTACTGCTGTGAATAAAGAAGAAAGTACACCGATGATCAATACAACCGCAAATCCTTTGATTGGGCCCAAACCGAAGTAGGCAAGGACAATCGCTGTAAGGATCGTCGTAACGTTGGCATCAATGATTGCAGAATAAGAGTGCTTGAAACCGTCAGCAACAGCCATTATGGTTGACTTGCCTTCTCGCAATTCTTCTCGAATCCTTTCGTAGATGATTACGTTCGCATCCACGGCCATACCAATCGTTAAGATGATACCTGCGAAACCAGGGAGGGTAAGTACCGTTCCGTAGCTAGCAAGAGCGCCAAAGATGAAGACAAGGTTTAACAGCAATGCAATAACAGATACAATACCACCACCACCGTAGTAGAAAACCATGAACGCAATTACGATCAAGAAACCTACAGCAAGTGCTGTCATTGAGCTTTTAATGTTCGCTGCACCAAGGGTAGGACCTACCACTGATTCCTGAATGATCTCCGTGCTAGCAGGTAACTTACCAATCTCCAAAATATTGGAAAGGTCAGTTGCTTCCTGTAGCGAGAAGCTACCAGAAATAGAGCTCGATCCGCCGGTAATAGGCTCGTTTACACGAGGAGCAGAAGCTACCTCGTCATCCAGAAGAATGGCGATTTCACGGTTACCGTTATTCGCAGCTTCTGTAGTCATGCGTGCCCAAATTTTAGCACCCGTTTGATCCATATTCAAGGATACAGCAATCTGGTTGCTCTGAGGGTCTGGCTGCGCACTTGCATCAACTACATGGTCACCACTTAGAGGAGCTTCGCCAGAGCGAGGCATCTTAATGGCATATACTTCAAACATCTCCAACGGACGATCACTCTCGTCCAGTAAGGTGCTTTCGAAAGGTTTCTGTGAGAAACGGAAACGAAGATCAGAAGGGAACAAGTTCAGGATTTCCTCCATCTCTAGTACTCTCTTCAGTTCAGCGATATTGCTGCGGCTAACTACACCGATTACAGCACCCTGGCCTGGTGACATCAAGTCAAACAGAGGGCCGTTAAGGCTGTTCTGTGCGTAGATCGTATCGATCTTTTCAATTTCGTTAGAAACATTACCAAGTGAATCGGTTACATAAAGCGTATCAACACGCTCGATGGTCTGTTCTGTATTTGCACCACGAATGGTACGCAACTTTTCGTTAGCCTGTGTCAGCGCATTAGAAACGGCTGGGTCACTTACGCGGAACGTTTCGAAAAATTCCAGGTTGGCTGCTGCCTGTAGGAATTCACGAGCACGTTGTGGGTTGTCAATGCCAGGAAGTTCAACCAAAATAAGGTCGCGTTCCTGGTCAAGGTTAACGTTTGGTTGCACAACACCCAACTTGTCAATACGCTGCTTGAGCAGGTTGAAAGTGAGTTCTACTGTTTCGTCCGCCTTGGTCCGTAGAATACGGATAACTTCGGCATCGGTCGTCTCGTAGTTGATCTCATCACGCAAAGATTCGTTGCGTTGGAAGATAGGAGCGAGGCGATCTTCACCGCGTACTTCCTGCCATGCGTCGGCAAAAAGAGCAACGAAATCAGACTGTGCATTTAACTGAGCTTTGGAGGCATTTTCTAATGCAGTTCGAAATTTTTGGTCCTTGGAATTCTGGGCGAGCGTCCTTATTAGTTCTCTCAGGTCAATCTGTAATACAACACTCATACCGCCTTTCAAATCAAGACCGTAAGCCAATTGCTGGCTTTTGAGTTCTTGATAAGTGTAAGACTTGAGTAACGGTATTTTAAATATCGTCTGGCTAGACATAGAGTCTAGGTACGCGCGAACCGCATCCGTATGGGCTTGGTTCTGTTCCGCGTCGTCTTCAATGGATGACGAAATGCTCAGCGCATAGCGCTCAGCGTCCTTTTCTACCCGATTTGTCGGGAGAATAAATAGGTACTGGATCAAAGTGACCAGTATCATCACCACAAGAAAGAATTTTACAATTCCTTTACCTTGCATAATTTCAAAGTTTAAAAAATCTCGAGTTAAGATTAGAAAAAAAATAAATACATAAAGCCTTATCCAAGAGTGCCTCCAAAACAAGCCCTTGGAAAAACTGCGCAAATATAGTGCTTTTGTTGTATTTACAGCTTTTTAGGTAGAAGTATTTGTAAAGTGCTTGTTTTTAACCTGAATAGCCTGCGCAGCTATACTCACCGCTATTTCTTCGGGTGTTTCACTTTTTATAGACAAACCAATAGGAGCGTAAATCACTTTTAGTTCTGCTTGCGTAAAACCTTCATTTAGCAAGGTTTTCCACATCATTTTCAACTTTGATTTGCTACCTAAGACGCCAATAAACTTGTAATTGTTCTTGATTAACTTACTCAGAACCAATTTGTCATCCGTGTATTTATTGGTCATAATTGCTACATAGCTATGGTTTCCCTGAGGCACATAGTCATGTATGTTGTTATAATCAACCACTAATTTTTGATGTGCAAAATTGTTGTTCTCTAAGGTGTTTAAGTGCGGCCTGTTGTCCAAGATAATGACGTGAAATCCCAGTTTTACAAACAGTTCAGAAACAGCAACACCAACATGGCCACCACCAATGATGTACAAGGTCTCTCTAAAACCGATATGTTCTTCAAAGAACCAATCTTCGCTTGAATTGATTTGATAGTCAAATAGATTTGCTAAATGTTTAACTGAAAAAGAGACAGTCCCCGGTGTCAGACTTAAGGTTCCTTTTTCGCCATTTTGTAAGCAATTCAGCACGTTTTTAACGACAGAGATGTGCTGGAACGTTAAGCAATGAAAAGCTACTGTTTGCTCACCAGAACAAATCATCCCTGAGCCATTTTTTACCCCTCCTCTATGGATTTGCTTTTTTATAAATGTGGGCGAATTTTCTTCTAATAATAATTGCTGGGCTTCTTCTACTAAAGAAAATTCCATAACACCGCCACCAACAGAACCAAAGATGAATTTGTCTTGAGCTACGAGCATCTTGAAACCTTTTCTTCCCGGAGAACTCCCGAAGTTTTCAATAACGGTTAAGACATATACTTTTTGATTGTCTTGAAGCTTATCTAATAGTTTTTGCCAAAAAATCATTGGAAAATAGTTTCGCTTAATGCGTAATAAATAGCCATTAACGCTGAGAATATAGCACTTGCCATAAACCTCCAGTCCAATTTCACCTTGTTCTGAATCAGGTAATTCGCAATAAACGAGATCGGAATATTTGCTAAAAATGACCAAAACGCAATTAACAGCAGGTTACTATTGATGTGCTGGTAATTGCCAGAAAATAGTTTTATGAACGCTAAATGCCGGAAAATCCATAAGGGATTAAAGTACGCAATTGCCAATCCTGTTTTGGCTAATGTCTTTTTTATTCCGCTATAGGAAATGGTTTTTTTATCTATCCATGAGAAATAATTAGGAATTTCAAAGCTATAGATGGTTGCTCCAATGAGTACCATTCCGAGTAATCGATAGATAGAGAATTCGGTTAATAACAGCGCAGCAATGGTATCTCCAATACTATAAATAACAGCGCCTCTAATGATATTTTGCTTGGTGTATTTCAACTTAGAGGTTCATACAATCCCATCAGCACTTTCTCTGGTGTAAAAGGCGAATGAAATTTTAATTTATAATTTGGATTAAACGCCTTCACTGCTTGCTGAATCGCAAAGTAAGCTCCAATACCATACATTAAAGGAGGCTCACCGACAGCTTTAGATTTTTGGATAGCCATATCGTTTCCTTCTGTTTCCAGGGGAATGGTTTCTACTGTTTTTGGTGCAGAAAAAATATCTGGCACCTTATATGTAGATAAGGCATTTGATAATAATCGCCCATCTTCACCATATGCAATTTCCTCCATGGTCATCCAGCCAATTCCTTGCGCCAAGGCACCTTCAACTTGCCCTAAGTCGATTCCTAGATTCATAGATTTCCCAAAATCATGTACGATTTTCACTGCATCAATTTCATAGGTGCCTCGCAAACAGTCGACGGTTACAGCTGTAATGGCTGTTCCATACACATGATAGGCAAAAGGGTGTCCTTTTTCTTTCGTTTTATCAAAATGAATTTTAGGCGTGGCGTAATGTGCATTTTCAGATAATGCAACTCGGTGAATCATTGCTTGATTGATTACGTCTTCCCAGGCAAGGGAAGATTTCTCTCCATCAACAAAAACAAAATCCTCTTGAAAGGAAATGGTTTTTTCCTCGACTGAAAGTGTTTTAGCTGCTACTTTTATTAATCTTTCCAGTAAAGAATTGCAGGCCATTTCCACGGCTTTTCCATTCAGATCTGCCGTAGAACTGGCAGCAGAAGGAGAGGTGTTCGCTACACGCGTCGTATTGGTCGTTTCCAGTTTTATTTTTGCAGGTGAAATCCCCAGTACCGATTGTGCTACTTGTAGCATTTTTGTGTTTACACTTTGTCCCATTTCCACCGCACCAGTAGAAACGCCCACACTGCCATCCTGGTAAATATGAATAAGTGCGCGGGCATGATTCATTTGGGTATTGGTAAATGAAATTCCGAAGGTGACGGGCATTAGTGAAATGCCCTTTTTGTGGCGCTTGTTTTCTTTATTAAAAGCAGTTGCTTCTTGTTCCAAACGCGCTAAATCAAATTTTTCTTTAGCACTAAACCAGGTCTTTTCAGCTTCTACTTGTGTAGCAATTTGGCCATAAGAAAACTCATCATTTTCGGCCAGCAGATTTGCTTCTTGGATGTGCCTTTTGTTGAGCCCTATTTTATCAGCGGCATCGGCAATGGCGCTTTCGATGACAAACATACCCTGGGGGCCACCAAAGCCACGAAAAGCAGTGTTTGGAGGCAAATTAGTTTTACAACTAAAGACGGTGGTACTTACATTGGGAATAAAATAACTGTTCGTTGCGTGAAATAAGGTTCGCTCTGCAATAGCTGGAGATAAATCGGCAGCAGCACCAGAATTTTGTAAGAACTCCGCTTCAAAAGCTTTGATCTTCAAATCTTTGGTCAATCCTATTTTATAGAAAGAAGTATAGGGGTGCCGTTTACCCGTCATCCGCATATCATCATGACGATTCAATATGTATTTCACTGGACGATTCAGGTGTTGTACAGCCACAGCGGTCATCACTGCCCATGGGGTTGCCTGGTCTTCTTTACCACCAAAACCACCCCCTAGCCGAATTACATCCACTTCGATTTTATGCATGGGTATCCCCAATACTTTAGCCGCTGTTTTTTGAACAATAGTTGGCCCTTGGGTAGAGGAGATTAGTTTTATCGTGCCATTTTCTTGTGGAATAGCATAACATCCTTGCGTCTCCAGGTACAAATGTTCTTGCCCGTTAGAGAATGTTTCCCCTTCAAAAACATAATCGCAAGCTAAAAATGCGTTGGTCGTATCACCGAGTTCAAAAGAACGGGGGGCATTGATAAAACTCCCTTTTTCTTTGGCTTCTTTGGCGGTGGTAATGACAGGCAACTCTTCGAGTTCTATGGAAATCAAGGCTTTTGCTTTTTTAGCAATGGCTTCCGTTTCTGCCACGATAAAAGCAATGGGCTGTCCCCAGAAATGCACTTCGTTTTCTGCCCATAGCGGTTCATCCGGAATAATGCCGCCAATTTGATTCTCTCCTAAAATATCCTTGTAGGTAAATATTCTGACCACACCTTCCAGTGTTTCCGCTTTTGAATAATCTACCGATTTGATTTTTCCGTGCGCTTTTGGCGAATCAAAACACAATCCGATCAATGCATCTTGTCGTAAGATTAAATCATCCACAAACAACGATTCGCCTCGGACATGGGTAAAACTATCAATGTTTTTCATCGTCTTCATGAGGCCATTAGTTTATCGAACTCCATTTGAGTTGGGAATAATTCAAGGAAGTGGGCGAAGAATAATTGCCTTGCCAGCAAGCGTTTGTAGGCCGAAGTTCCTCTTACATCACTGATTGGAGAAATTTCTGATTGCAAGACTTCAGCGGCATCGCTTACCGTTTTCGAATTCATTGCTTTCCCTAACAGGTACTCGTTTGTCTTGAATAAATACTTGGGAATTGCGGCAACGCCACCTACCGAAAAATGCGCTTGCGTAATGATACCATTCGAAACTTCAATCCTTCCTGCTGAATTCACACTGGCAATATCCAGATGAGTGCGTTTGCTTACTTTTTCGAAATTGAAAAACTCATTCGCTGTTGGAATGTCAAAAGAAATATTCTTTAAAATCTCATGCTTTTGTAAATCGTAAACTTTGTAGTCTCGGTGAAACGACTGGAATGGGATTTGCCTTTCCTTTCCGTCTTCGTTCATAATCGTCAAGGTAGCATTTAGTGCTAAAAAAAAAATAGACATATCACCAATAGGGGAGGCATTTACAAAGTTTCCGCCAAGAGTCCCCATGTTTCTGATGGGTTCAGAAGAAACAAGTTTGAAAAATTGCTTTAGTCTCGGAAACAGACTTTGTAGCTGCTTGTTTTCTGCTATTTCTGTAGCCGTTGTGTTGGCTCCCAGTGTGCAAATGCCGTCTGAGAATGAAATACCTTTCAGGGCTGGTTCGTCAACTAATAAATGTACATCTTGTGCTGCCATTTTATCTGCATGATGAACATATAAGTCGGTTCCATTAGCAACTTTTGTAGTTTTTGAAAACTGCTCCACGCTCGCTGTGGGAAGAGAAGTCAAAGCACTCGAAGTACTATATTGTAATGCCTTTAGTTTTTGCGGAATGTATTCGAAATAATCAGGAATAAAACCTTCTTTTATCAACCACGCTATGCTGTGAAGCTCCTCTTCCTGGTGTAGCTTTTGCTCAATTGCTAAACCTGCTTTTTCAATAGATTTATAACCTGTACATCTACAGATATTCCCGCTAATAGCGTCGTTGCAACGTCTTGATTTATTATTTGCTAAAGCAAAACCCGTTATAGAAAGGACAAATCCTGGTGTACAAAACCCACATTGAGTCGCATAATTGTCGGTCATCGCCTTTTGAACGGCATTCAAGGCTGTAGGTAAATTAATACCTTCTATAGTGACAATATGCTTTCCATTGGCATTTCCTAAAGGGGAAAGACAAGACGTAATACTCTGGTAATTTACGTCGTCTCCATTCAAGGTTCCAACCAAAACGGTACAAGCACCGCAATCACCTTCGCGACAGCCTATTTTTGTGCCTTTCAATTGTTGATGCTCTCGAATAAAATCGAGTAATGTAAGCCCCGAGTTGGTAGATGTTTTGACAACCTTATTGTTAAGTATAAATTGTATCATGACTAATCTTGTGTATCGATCAAGTTAGAATAAAAGACGCCTTCGTGATTCATAAAAGTGTCCTCTTTTCTGTTCAAATCCAATCTTCCTCCAGCAAAATTTGTTGCGACTAAGCCCAATTCCTGATAAATACAGGCGGTAGCAGCATAGTCCCAGATGCTCCCACCTCCGGTTTCCTTTTTCGGAAATTTCAACATGCAAGCAGGGCCATTTTCCAGTACAATAATACCATTTAATACAGATCCAGCTCCAGCAATCTCTTTTACATCATTCAAACCCAGCTGTGCTACATATTTATTTAGCAGCCTTTCTATTTCGGCTGCACGAGGCGTATCCTTCAGTTTTCGATCAGTCACATAGGTCAAATGGTTGTTTCTATGCTTGATTTTCCAAGGCTTATGATTCTTAAAGGCCCCATATCCTTTAATCGCATGGTACAAGGTATCTGTACTGGGATCAAAAACGACTCCTATATATGGTGTCCCATCTTTTGCGATTAAAGCAATCGATACAGAAAAGCCCGATTGTTTATTGATAAAAGCAAGCGTTCCGTCCATTGGGTCAATGCACCAGAAGAAGTCTTTTTTGAATCGACGACCATCATCTTCGGTCTCTTCCGATAAAAGCGCTAAGGCAAACGCGTCACAAGTAGGAAGTAAATGAGAAAGAATGGCTGATTCACAGGCTTTGTCTACCGCTGTCACGACTTGTGAGGCATAGCTTGTCCCTCCCTTCTTTTTCTCCACCGAAACATCTTCATTCATATGCTTCTGAATGATTTTCCCTGCGGCAAGGGCAGCTTTGATGGCTATATTGCTAAGCTGTGAAAGATCCATTTCTATAAACTATTAATCACTTCTGCCGTGACACGCTCACTGTAACTATTAATCTTCCAGTGACCAGGGCTCCATCCTTTTAGGAAGCGATGAAAGTCGGCCCAAGCTACTCGGTATAAAGAACGCCATTCCTTTTCCAACGCTTCATTTCGTTCCTTCATTGCGTTTTGCAAAGGCCCAAAATAGGTGTCCAGGATTTGTGCTTCCAAACGTTCACACTCCCTTTCGTTCAGGCAACTGCCTATGAAATACGCCACATCTTTCATTCCACACCCGCCGCCTACATATTGAAAATCCACACCAGCAACGGGGCCATCTTCAGCAAAGCAAAAGTTGGCCAGCTTGGCATCGCCATGAACAAATGTTTTGTACGTACAAGTATTCAGTTTTTTATCAATGACAGCAGCAGCCTCTTTCAATTTTTGATCCTCCAATACGGCTAATTCATGAGGCCTGGTCTCCAAGTGCCAATAGGTGCCTACCTCCCAGAGTCCATTGGGAGTTTCCCCCAAGTAACTTGCGTGAAATTGTGCCAACCATGTCAAACAGGCTGCTATTTCTTCCCACCTGACCGTTCTCTTGCGTAAGGGGTAGCCCGCTCCATTCAAATCTTCCAGCACCATCAGTACCTCGTCATCTTGCGTCTCAAGGGCTAAACATTGCGGCAAGCGGGCAACACTATTTTTGCTGTAGGTGTTATACCACGCAGCTTCAACCTCGTAGGATTTCACCTTTCGCTGATGACCAATATCCGTGTTCCATCCGCGCGGGTGATTTTTATGCAGGGGCAACTGAACGTGCTTTACTACAACACTTTCGACAGGAGCATTCTTTAATCCGACCCGGATGATTTTCCCGTAGCCACTCCACAATTCCTGGATCATCTCCTTTTCAAATAAAGAAGAAGCCCCTGTTTTCTGCAAAATGATCGATCTGAAATATTCATTCATAGGAGCGTTATTAGCTAGGGTAGGGTAGAAGGCTGGAAGAATTCTATTTGAAAGTGCGGAAGCTGGCTAATGTTTTTTAGCGATAACGAGTAGAGGGGTTTAGGCTGAAGTACAACCTGAACCCCTCTATGACTCGGAATATATCGTCTGCCAATCCAATATTTATGAATCCAGACTTGATAGGCACCGATTTAGCTTAATTTCCAGCCAGTTCAGAACGCTTCTTATAACTGTAGGTGAAATCATTAGGAGCTCCTCCTCCAACCACAGTGCCTATAATAGCAAATTCACCAGTTCCGCGTATTTCGGCAATGACAGGATATCTGTTGATTTTTTCGTAGACGATTACAAATCGTAAAAATCTTCTTAAAGGAAGCTAACAGATGTTTTCCTGATGATTATTTGTCACCAAAATAAGATACCTCACCTCCGCTTAAGAAATCTTCTCTAACAGGGCTAAAGGTGTCAATTAGCATCCCTTCTTCCAAGCAAACTGCACTATGCAATAAATTAGGCTCGATATACACCCCATCTCCTGCTTCTACAATTTTCTTTTCTCCATCAATTTCAAATTCAAATTTACCTGAAATGCAATAGGTGGCTTGCGTGTGAAAATGTTGATGTGGAGAACCTAGAGCTCCTTTCTCAAATTTTACTTTCACCATCATGATTTGGTTGTCGTAACCCAAGAATTTTCTTGATACTCCACCACCAAGCTCTTCCCATTCCATATCTTTTGAGATGATGTACTTTTTGCTAAATCGTTGCATGTCTTTAATATGTTTTGTTCTATGGTTTGTGAAAAACCTGGGTAAGGTAATTCATTTCTAACTATTTCTATAGCATGTTAAGGTTCTTTTCTCGACGAGAACATCAAACCAGGATTACCCACGATAGTACTGCTTAGAGAATGCGGATACTAGTGATTATTGGCGGATAAAATGAACTTGCAGCACATTGAGGCTAAAACAAGATGGAAGGGGCTTGGTTAATGATATCGAGGTATTTTAGGCGTTAGTTATCAGTTTTTTATTATTTCAATTAACTTTTCCAATTGAGAATCACCTTTTCTCAACACTTGATTCTCATCTCTCTCAATAATAATATCCGGAACTGTTCCATTTCCATCAAGTGTCTTTCCATTTCTTTGAAAAGAAAGCATAGTTGACAACTTTACTCGAATATTAGAGTTTTTAAGATAAAATTTCTGTGACCTACCGCTTGAGCCATTCGTCGTTACGCCAACTATTTTTACATTTTCTAAACCTTTAAGTGCCGAAGTAAAGACAGAAGCCGCACTGAAACATTCTTCATTAACCAAAATATAAATAGGATAATTTATTGGTTTTTTACTGTGAAGAACCATATAATATGGTTCACTAAATTTATTCACGTCAACTTTATATTCTGTTTCGTAATTCTCATTAAAACTATCTATTGCTTTTCTATCCTTGTCGGATAACATTTCTGAATTGTAGTTGTAAAGAAATCTTGATTGCATAGAAGAAATATCTTCATCTAAGAATTGGTCGCTTCGCACATAAGCCACATTTGCAATCCAAGGCGATTGTTCAGGTTGTACAAAATATCCTGATAGTGTATTAAGTATTTCTCTTGTTCCGCCACCATTTCCACGAATGTCAATTATCATTGCTTTTGAATCTTTGTACTTTTCAATTGTAGATGACAAGTAGGGTTCTAAATTCGGGGTTTCTTCATAACTCAACATTGAAGGGATAGCTATATATGCAATAGAATCTATCAGCCATTTGTCTAACTTTGATAATTCAAAATTTTCATCACGCCCAAAGTCTCTATAGTCTCGATTAAAATTTGTAGAGCCAATATCGAAATACCAATTTCTCCTATTGCTCATAGGTAGCAGCAATTTTTTATCGGTTTTGCCATTCGTCAAAGTTATTTCGATTTCTTTCAAAGTTATTTTGCCTTGTTTAAAATAAAGCTCTCCAATATCCCTTAAGTCTTTTAATTCATCTGATTGTTTCGCATTTTTTGGCGAAAGTTTTCTTGTGTAAGCATTTTTATTTAAAAAGTCTTTGATGTCAATCCCGTCAACTGCTTTTAAATACGGATATGCTTGGTCAAAATACTCGTACTCTTTGGTTGTTCTATTAAAATTAAGTGCAACAATATTGTCGCCCAGGGACGATACCGCAAAAGGCAAATACAAATTCAACAGCTCGTAATCATCTTCTTCAAAATTTTCCATTCTGATACTAGCGTGTCTATCAATTATATTTGAGATGATTTTTTCTAACTCAAATGCTAAAAAATATACTGGGATTGAGTCTTCTTGATTTATTTTTCTTTCGACTTCATTATAGCTTTTTTCAAAATCAAAATTTGATACTTGATAATATGAAGATTGATTCTGCAATAAAGTCTTAAATTCCTTTAAATCTTCTAGAGCTTTTTCTTTTGTCAAATATTGACTATATCCCGAAGTTGAAATAAGTAATAGGGTCAGGACGATTAAGATTTTTCTTTTTATCATAGTTTGGTCTTAAATTGTACAGTAACTCAAGCTAGAACGACGTGCGACCGTAGGGAGCATGGACGTAGCAGCAAAGTTCATGGTCATTAAGCTAAGTCTTTTCCAATATAAAGATTATTCTGATCATTATAAATGACTCAGCAACTACTCCACGATTTAAAATCGCTTCGTCGATTCAATTGTTTATCACCAAGTAAGCGGCAACAGTACCTGTATCATCCTGATCGAGACTTCACACAGCGAAGCGCCCCTTGAGCTTCCGCCGCACAGTCAGTACTCATGACTAATATGATGAACCGAAAGCGATTTCACTACCGCAGAATCCAGCAACTTTATACCAAGCGGTGGGGAGTAGAAACTAGCTTTGTTTGGCAGAAATAGATTGAGAAGTATCATCAGTCCAATGCCTCCGAGTATTACTAGTATTCTTGATAATTTCATGCTTTAGGTTGACTATAAGGTAATAATAAGAATACTTTGCAATTCCGATTTCTCAAAATGACTATTCTTCACTTTGATTTTTTGAATTCAGTTCTTCACTCATTCTCAGCCAATACTCTTGATTTTCATATTCTCGACTATATCCCATAAAGTCATCTATTAACACATCTCCAAGCGTTGATTTCCTGTAAATCACATACGTATTCTGCCCTCCTGACTTTATCACATCTTCCTCTTTTTCCATCATAAGGTCACCACTTTTAAAGATCACTTTTCTCTCGAATCCAAGTATAGGGTTAATCGATTGGAACAATGCAATATTCAAAAAAGGTATGACTCCGATTGCCATAACTAGATAAGTAAAACAAGAGCTAAGAGTCTTGAAATTCACCTTGTTTTGATAATTTTTAAAAATACGATTGATTGGATACAGTAACAATGACACAAGGAGTCCAATAGAGAATATTATTCTAAACACTTGAAAATTTATGACTCTAGTATTCCAACCTACCCACAGAATAATACTAAATGTGAGCAGAAATAGCGATAAATATACAAAGGCATCTAATACATGAGCCTGAGTATTAGACAATGTCATTTTATCCTTTGGAATCCATTTAAACATCACACCGAATCCGAGCAAAATGGAAACAAAACCAATTAGAATAATTAGAAGCATAATTAATAATAATTAGAACTAGGTGATTAACGTGGATAAATCATATGCGATGATCTGTAATGTAATCAAAGAATTATAACCGGTCCCGTAGGGCCGTATTTTTCAGTTGCGAGCTTGACGAGCGCTGCTTCACTATACGCTTCAATATTGTACCAGATAGAATAGAAACTCAATGGTTCCGAACTCGGGCTACTGCGCAGTGCGACGTAGGAGCATTGTCGCAGTAGCAAAGGAGCCCGTTGCAAAAAGTTCGCCGCTGCCTTTATTCTAACTTACATATTTTCCCCAGTATGCTATTGACTTATCCAATTCATGGCAGATCACTCCCCATCCCTTGTATTGACAATTCAAGTACCCTTCTTCATCTAATGAAAAAATGCCTCGCTCGTACCCTCTTTTTATTGCTTCAAAAAAAAAATCTAACGAATTAAATAGATAATCTGGCCTATCACCAAAGGTATTTGTACAATAGAGCTTCCCATAGTTGTCAGTCCCCTCATTAAGATCTACCCAGTAGCAATTCCCTGCTCCGTCATGAATAAATGGAAATAATTGATGGCCAAGCTCATATTCAATTTCATAGATGTCCTTGTGATCATCCCAATTCATCTCATTGTAATAGTCAATTGCGTCATTTAGGCTCAGCAAATCATAGATAGGAATTATTCCTGTAAGCCCCGATGGAGTCTTTCCATCTAATTGTATTCCATTTACAGTTCCAAATAATTCGATTAACGCAGCATTAAACTTAAGTCCAATTTTTTCTTCTACTATCCTGATTTCTTTTTCTGTAGCTGGCGGATTGATGATGCTAGGCATATGATAACCCAAGTCTTTTTGCGCGCTGATGATGTAGTTTATGTTCTCCCTAATTGTTCCCATTCACTATTCGATTGTTATTACAAATTAATATACTTCATCAAATACAATGACCAATAAATGGCAAGCTACACAAGCGACGTAAAGGGCTTCCGCAAGGAAGTCCGTTTTACCCTACTCGATTCGGTGCAGAATCTATCTATCTTTTATAGAGGTATTTCTGTAGCTTCAAAAGATTTAGAAACACCAGAAGCTAGAGAAATATTGGTAATAAATAGTGTAACCTTCTTTGGATTGCCTAACCAGTTTTCAGTCACTATGAATTTTCCAGTAACAACCCCGTTTATGCTATACATACTTCCCAGCTTAGTGATGGTTTCTTCACGAAACATGCCACTTTCTCTTAAATCTTGTTCTGCTAACAAAGTTTGTACTTCTGTTCTATCTGAAATATTAAAAAACTCGGCTCGAGTTGAAAGCTTTGCCTTATACTTCTCCCTCAGAATACTGCTCATGTTTTGATACTTACCATTCATGGAATTAAATGGAGCAATAGCGATTGTCTTAATCTGTCTATCAACAAGATCTCTTGCACTATTCTTTGCTAATAAGTCGATTGGCCCATAAGTGAGGTCACAAGCAAGGCAAGTAAAGATTATTAAAGTAGTAAATACTATAACTAAGCGCATATATATATAATTTACATTTGAATTCTAGACCGTATTTTGCCCACGCCATTTATGTAGGCACTCTCCGCATCTATTCCCGCCCCATATATTTTATCCTCCCAAATTCGAGTAGGCTTATCGTCATTGTATGTATAATCAAGAGTGCAATAAAAACCAACAGATATATTACCTAAACTTGAAATGATAGTCGTATCAACGGATTCAAGTGTAAATTCTAGTAGAGAACATTCTGTATCTGAATCTATATCGGAGTCTAATAGCTGAATCCTCTCTTCCTTATTTGTTAGTTTTTGCCTTATGTCTTTTTCAATCAATGCTATTCGTGCGGGAATAGCATCAAAGTTAATTAATATCATAATACACTTTTGCTCACTCCAATTAGCATCGTCTATCAAACTTAGAATATCATTAGAGGGGGTATCTTCTCTACTATGAATTCTCTTCAAATTTTCCTTTTCAACGATTGTAGATAATGGCCCTATAGCCCAGCCTGCTATAGTTGTAAGATTTGCTAGAAAGTCAACAAAAAAGGCTAACGAAGCAAATGCTCCAACTAGTAGCCCTGCTTTGACGAGTTTTCGATCCATATTAGAGATTGAATATCATAATAACAATACTAAATTCCATTATAAATAGACTCAAGTAATTTACTCTAAAATAATTAGAATTGCAATCTATTCCTTTTGTTGTCTTTTGAAGTTCAGAGCTAGCATTTTAACTCCTTTAACTCATTGTCGGCGAACGGTTTGGCTACACGCCGTGCCGACGCAGGAGGCATTGTCGCACTAGCAAAGTTCGGTACAGTCCTTCATTATATCTCAAAACTATCAATTTCAATCTGCCCCGTTTTCTCTTCAAAGACATCTTCAATTAGTTTTGAAGCTATCTCTACTAACTTCTTATGATCTTGCTCTAAGTCAAGTTGATAAGTTGAAACTCCATCAATAACATGGTATGACCAACTGTCAGCTGATTCGAGTTCTTTAATTCTCTCAAAGTGCTCTACACTCAATTCATCATCCAAATCAAAGGCAACATGTACTCCATATCCTTTTCTGTCATCTTTCGTTGCTTCCAAGAAAGAATTTGGTATTATCTGAAATAACACCTCTTTCGGGGATATCAGACTTATGATAAACCGTCCCTGACCATATTTGATCTTGCAATTATTTAGTTCTTCTAATAATCTAATTGTAAAAGGAGTATCAAAATAAATTGGGGCCACGAAGAGTTCCCGGTGATGAAGTCTATTCATTAATTCACCTACTCGTTCCGTAGTTATGGGAGTATTTTGATCATTTTTTATTTCACTTGATTCAACTATCTCTACTAAAGGAAAATCTCTGAATAGATCAAAAACTAGTTCTACTTCTAGGCCTACAGCATCTTCATAGAACATGATCTCACTTTCCAATCGGCCTTGAAGACGAACTTCTTTTTCACTCTCTATGAAAGCAATTTTTGATAAAAACTCTCTCGGACTAACGGAAACCCAAACATGCCAATTAAAAAAAGACTTGGATGGATCATCTTCATGAAAAACCTGCACATATCCTTCTAACGTCGCCAGAGCTTTATCTATCAAATAGAATCCTTCATTCTCCAATACTCTCCTACTCCAGTCTTTTTCTGGAATATCCCGAAGAATAGCAGGTAACGGACTCTTGGCACCATGAAAAACAGGGTGCTTTTTCCCACATATATTACAATGGTATTTTTCCATTAATTCTGTACGAGTGAATTACGTTTTATCAATTGGTATTCCTCCTCTTAGTAAAATTAGATAAATATTCAGTTCATAAGTTAGAGGTATTATTGGAAATCAACTAAGCCTACAATACTTCAATCTTTTATCAAATATTTTGTCTTCACTGGATTTTCAATTGTACCCAACTCCGGCTACCCCGCAGTGCGAGGAACGAGCATTGTCGGGGTAGCAAAGTGTGTGCCTGGCATGTATCGCTATCGAAAGATAGCAAATTATTCTAGAGGGTGTAAGTCCCTTATACGCGAGACGGAGGTCTCGAAGTATTAGTAAGTCGCAAGGGTGTTAAGGGTGACCTTAGATCTGAAGGAAGCGAGACTACAAAAGTCGGTTCTAACGAACAGGAACTTGATACCGAGGCTAGTAGAGTTGGGGTGAGCAAGCACATCTTTGTAAAGCCCTAAGCATGTAAAAAGGCTCCATTAGTAGATCAAGTAGATATCGACGGAAAGAATAAGTACTTACCCAGGGAGATCTCAGAAATAGTTGATATTTCTGAGAAGTCAGCCGAGGTCATAGTACCAAGAGTAACAAGCTAGGGCTGCTAATACCATACCCTAGGGTAGACAACTTGGGAAGGACTGAACATTAAATCACGTCTGGATTCACCATGGAATCACTGATAGCCATGGTCTAAAAGGACAGAAAAAAAAAATGAATTGATAGCAAAAATCCTACAAGGCAAGAACCTATATAAAGCTTACCGACGAGTAGTAAGCAATAAAGGCTCTTGTGGAGTAGACAGAATGCAAGTAACCGACCTGCAAGAATATCTATCAACCCATCAGGGCGACTTGGTGCGAGAAATTCTGGCCGAAAACTACTTGCCCGAGGCTATCAGAGGAGTAGAAATTCCTAAATCTAATGGAAACAAACGCCTCCTAGGAATACCCACTGTAGTAGACAGATGGCTACAACAAGCGGTCAGTCAGCAACTGATGACGAGATTCGAATTAGAATTCTCGGATCACAGTTATGGCTTCCGTCCTAAGAAGAACATGCAACAAGCTCTTATACAATCACTGGCCTATATCAATGATGGATATAGCGATATAGTGGACATAGACTTGAGCAAATTCTTCGATGAAGTAGCACACCACAAAATACTACAGCTCATTTATGAGAAGGTTAAATGTAAAACCACCTTGCGGTTAATCCGTAAGTGGCTGCGCGCACCGATACGCATAAATGGCAAGCTACACAAGCGACGTAAAGGGCTTCCGCAAGGAAGTCCGCTGAGTCCCTTACTATCCAATATCATGTTGGATCAATTGGATAAATACCTAGAAAAGAGAGAGTGTAGATTTATCCGCTATGCAGACGATTTTAGTATCTATACTAAATCAAAATCAGAAGCACAATCTATAGGTAATGAAGTCTATGTTTTCCTTAGAGATAAACTAGAACTACAAATCAATAGAGAGAAAAGCGGCATCAGACGGCCATCAAATTTCACGGTATTAGGCCACACTTTTACTTCTATTTATAAGAAGGGAAGCAAAGGTCAATTTCAGCTGTTAGTAAGTAAACGTAGTTGGGCAGAACTGAAGAGGAAACTTAAGCGAGTAACCAAGAAAACGCTAGGATATAGTTTTAGCCAAAGATTATCAGCCATCAAATTAATCTATCAAGGATGGATTAACAATTAACAATTACCGATTAGCTAGTATTTACTCAAAGCTAAAGAGGGTAGACGAATGGCTGCGTAATCGACTGCGATATTGTATTTGGTGTGATTGGAAAAAGCCCGAGCGAAAACGTAAGCATCTAATTAGACTAGGAGTAGAAAAAGGAATGGCTTATGCGT